>JAWVDX010000425.1:0-5579 GCA_033857015.1 Gaiellaceae bacterium | reverse complement strand
AGGGCGGGCGCAAGGCTGACGATCCGCTCGCCGATCAGCGCGTGCTCGCGCATCATCGTCCAGTCCTGGGCCTCGAGTGGCGCCGGCTTCGAGAGCAGGCCGTCGGGCATCGCGATCTTGCCGATGTCGTGGAGCGCGGCCGCCTGAACCAGATTGTCGAGGTCGGATCCGCCGATGCCGAGCCGGAGCCCCAGCTCCCGTGCGAGCTGCGCAACCTCGGAAACGTGCACCGCGAGCTGGACGGAGCGCTCGGTCAGCGCCTGGTGCAGCGTGTCCGCGACCTGCTGCGCGGCGCTGCGCCTGCCGGAGTGCTTGTTCGCGTAGAGCCGCTGGTCGGCGATCCGCAGCGCCTCGGACAGCTCGCCCGACTCGACCGGGATGACGGCGTGTCCGTAGGAGCACCCGACCTCGAATCCCGTGCCGCTCTCCGACAGCGCTGCGACCGCGGCGGCCGCGAGCCGGTCGATGTCGCCGAGCTGCGCGAGCGGGACCACGGCGCAGAACTCGTCCCCGCCCATGCGGTAGGGCTGGCCGACGCCGTCGAGCACGCTCATGAGCTTCTGCGCGAGGCGAACGAGCAGGGCGTCGCCCGCCGGATGCCCGAAGTTGTCGTTGTAGTTCTTGAAGCCGTCCAGGTCGAAGAGGTAGAGGGCGAGCAGGCGCTCGTCGTCCTTCAGCAGCTCGGCGAGATCGATCTCGAGCTTCCGCCGGTTCCCCAGCTCCGTGAGCGGGTCGGTGATCGCCTGGCCGGCCGCGGTGACGGTGATGAGCATGTCCTCGACATGGCGCGCCACGCCGATGGCCGCGTGCAGCGACTCGAGGTCGAAGGCGAAGTAGCCGCCCCGGCCCTCGTCGCCCTGGGGGAGGAGCGCGAACGAGAACCGCTCCGCGTCGCCCGCGATCTCCGCGGGAGGGAACGCCCGTGTCGGAAAGACCGTCCCGGCAGCGGCGCCCGACTGCACGACGCTTCCCGCGACGTGGTCGGCGCCCTCGGCTTCGAAGCCGACCAGGACGCCGTGGCGAAGGCGGAAGGCAGGGAGCGATGCGTCCATGAGTGCGAGCACCTCGTCCCGGGTCGTGGCCGTCGCGAGATCGAGGGCGAACGAGTTCGAGGCGCGCGCAACCTGGGAACGCTCGATCAGCGCCCTGGCGAACGCGAACTCCTGCGAATGGTCGTGGCGCGCCTGCTTGCAGCCGCAGGACTGGCGGACGGTGAGCTCGGAGGGCACGAGGTGGGTCTCAGCCGGCAGCGCGGGATCAGCGATGTGCGCCAGCAACACCTCGAGGGCGCGGGCGGTCATCTTGTCCATCGGGTACTGCGCCGTCGTGAGCGGAGGCTCCGCGGCGCGCGCCTCGATGAGGTCGTCGTAGCCGGTGACTGCGACGTCCTCGGGCACGCGGACGCCGTGCAGCGCGAGCTCGGCGACGAAGTAGCGGGCGACCGTGTCGTTCGGGACGACGACGGCGGTGCACGGCTTGTCCCGCTCGACGAACAGGCGCGCCGCTGCCTCGCCGTCGACGTCGCTCTTGCCGACGCGGAAGAGGGACGCCTCGGCGACGTCGAGGCCTGCTTCGGCCATCGTGGCGTGGAAGGTGTCCCACCGGATCTGCTGGTCACCCATGACCGGCGTGCCGATGTAGCCGATCTTCCGGTGCCCGTGCTCGATCAGGTGGGCGACGGCAGCCGCGGTCCCGCCGGCGTTGTCGACGAGGACTCTCGAGCACGCCGCGGCGCCCGGCCCGAGCTGAACGGCCGGGTGGCCGCTCAGCACGATGCGCTCCACCTCGGCTTGCTGCCACTCGAGCTCGGGATGGACGAACAGGAGCCCGTCCGTGTTCCACGGCCCGACCGGGAGGAAGTGCGTGTCCGGCCGCACGAGCGGCCAGCCGTGCTTGATGTTCGACATGTCGCGATAGATCCCGCACGCGGTGAGCACGTTGCAGTCGAGGCGCTGCGCCTGGCGCTCCAGCGCGGCGACGAACGGCTCGAAGAACGGATCCGGCTCGCCCCAGTTGAAGACGTTCCAGCCGATCACGACCCCGATCGTCAGGCGCGGCGAGGCGGAGCCGCCGGATCGCTGGGGAGCAGTCGAAGGCATCGCCCCTCTATCGGCAGCCGCCCGCGCGGCTTGATCGCTCGTCAAGGGCGTGGACGCGGATAGAGTCGAGCGCAGGTCCTTCGATGGAGTCGCTCGCAGGCAAGAACGCGCTCGTCACCGGCACGTCGCGGGGCATCGGCCGCGCGCTCGCGCACGAGCTCGCAGCTGCGGGGGCACACGTGCTCTGCCACGCCCGCGTGCTCGCGGATGCGCGGGCGGTCGCCGAGGAGGTGGGTGGCGTTCCCATCGCGGGCGACCTGGCTCACCCCCAGGAGCTCGAGCAGATCGGAGCCCAGGTGGACGCTGCGGTCGCAGCCCTCCATGTCCTCGTTCACAACGCGGCGGTCAATCCTCGCCCGCACGAGGGGTTCGGTGACATCGAGGCGGAGGCGTTCGAGGCCGTCATGAGGGTGAACCTCGAGGCGCCCGTCCTGCTCACGCAGCGGTTGCTTCCGCGTCTGCGCGCCGCGGGCGGCGCGCGGGTGGTCTTCATCTCCTCGGAAGCCGGCCAGTTCGACGGAGGGATGCCGCCCGACGGGTTGAGCTACCGCGTCTCGAAGGCGGCACTGAATGCTGCGAGCGCGGTGATCGCCTCGGCGCTTCGCTCCGACGGCATTCTCGTCAACGCCATGCATCCGGGCTGGGTCCGCACCGCCATGGGCGGCCCTCAGGCGCCGCTGCGGCCGGCCGAGGCGACGGCCACGGCTCTCATGCTCGCCACGTTGCCGGCCGGCGGGCCGACCGGACGGTTCTTCTTCGAGGGGCACGAGATCCCCTGGTGAACTAGCGGGCGTCCCGGATCGCGAGCCCGGTTGCGAGGTCGAAGAAGTGGAGGCGCTGCAGGTTCGCCGTCAGCTCGATGCGATCGCCGCTCGCGACCGGCGCGTCGGGCTCGAGCTCCGCGACGAAGCGCGCCGCCCCGACGGTTCGGAGCGCGGCCACGTCGGAGACGTCGCCCTCGTCGACGAGGCCTTCCAGGACGTCCTCCGTCGCAACCGTCTCGCCGGTCACGTCGACGTGCGCAAGCATCTTCGAACCGAGCACCTCCGTCAGGACGGTGACGCCCGCGATCCGTGCCGTTGCCTCGCCCGTCGCGAGGTGCAGGTCCTCCGGCCGGATCCCGAGCGCGACCGTCTTGCCGGCAAAGGCGTCCAGCGCGGCGTTCTCCCGGGGCGCGGGGAGCTGCGCCTCCCCGAAGCGGGCGACGAGCGAATCGTTCTCGCGCACGATCTCGGCCCGGACGAAGTTCATCGACGGGCTGCCGATGAAGCTCGCCACGAACAGGTTCTCCGGATAGCTGTAGATCTGCTGCGGCGGCGCCACCTGCTGCAGCTCGCCGCGCCGCATCAGCACGACCCGATCGCCCATCGTCATGGCCTCGACCTGGTCGTGCGTGACGTAGATCGTCGTCGTGCCCAGGCTCTGCTGGATCCGGGCGATCTCGGCCCGCATCTGGACGCGGAGCTTGGCGTCCAGGTTGGAGAGCGGCTCGTCCATCAGGAACACCTGCGGGTTGCGCACGATCGCCCGGCCCATCGCGACGCGCTGGCGCTGGCCCCCGGAGAGCTGTCCCGGCTTGCGAGTCAGAAGCGGCTCGAGGTCGAGCGCCTTCGCGATCTCCATGACCCTCGATCGCGTCTGGTCGCGCGTGACCTTGCGCGACCGAAGCCCGAAGGCCATGTTCTGGTAGACGGACATGTGCGGGTAGAGCGCGTAGTTCTGGAACACCATCGCGATGTCACGCTGCCTCGTCCCGACGTCGTCGACGCGCGCGTCGCCGAGGAAGATGTGGCCCTCCGAGACCGTCTCGAGGCCCGCGACCATGCGCAGGGCGGTCGTCTTGCCGCAACCCGAGGGACCCACGAAGACCACGAACTCGCCGTCGTCGATCTCGAGGTGGAGATCGTCGACTGCGCACGTCCCGTCAGGGAAGACCTTGCTCACATGATCGAATCGGACTGTCGCCAACTCTCCTCCTACGCTCGAAACGGGTTCTTGACAGAACCTTGACCGTCCTCCGACTGAGTGATACGGTGTGACACGTCACATTAGCACGTGTCACATAGCGTGCAAAGTAGGAGAGCCTACATTCGCGGTGAATAGGGAGACAGTGGCGGAACTAGACGCAAAAGTCCCTAGAGCTGAACCACAACCTCTAACCAACTCTTGGCAGTGAAGTCCTATAGCCGTAGACCAAGTCACACAGCGTGTGGCAGTAACACACCCTCGGAGGCGTTGATGAAGCGCAACACGATCCTGACGCGCGTAGTGCCGGCGCTGGTGGCGATGGGTGCCCTCGGGGCCCTCTCCGTCATGAGCGCGACCGCGGCACCCGCGCACAAGTCGGCGACCAAGCTCACAATCTGGACCTGGGACGTCGACCAGCAGAAGACCGGAGACGCAACGTTCGCGAAGAATCACTCGGACATCACTCTGAACTACGTGAAGCTGGCGACGGCAGACCTCTACCAGAAGATGCAACTCGCGGCAGCTTCCGGCAGTGGGCTTCCGGATGTCGTCCTGCTCGAGGACTCGCACATCGCGCAGATCGCGAAGCTCGGCGTCCTCGCCGACATCACCAGCCTCGCGACCAAGTACAAGAAGAAGTTCGTCGCGGCGAAGTGGCAGCAGAACACCCTGAACGGGAAGATCTACGGATTCCCGTGGGACATCGGCCCGGTGGCGATGTACTACCGGCGTGACATCCTGCAGAAGGCCGGGGTCAATCCCAACTCCTTGACGACGTGGGCGAAGTGGATCGCCGCGGGCTCCAAGATCAAGGCAGCGACGGGCGCCGACCTCTGGTACCAGGCGAAGGCACAGAACGACGGGCGCTTCTTCGAGACGCTTCTGTGGCAGCAAGGGTCGGGCTACATCAACGCCAAGGGCGCCGTGACGCTCGACAAGGACCCGCGCGCGCTGGCAGCGCTCAACCTGCTCGGCGATGGCTGGAAGAAGGGCGTGCTCGGAGACGTTCCGGAATGGGGCGACCCCTGGTACAAGGGCATCAACACCGGCCAGGTGGCCACGCTGCCGATGGCAGCCTGGATGGGCGGCTTCCTCGAGTCGTGGCTCGCGCCCGACGGCAAGGGCAAGTGGGGCGTCGTGAAGCTTCCGGCCTTCAAGGCGGGCGGCTCACGCTCCGCGAACGACGGCGGCTCCGACCTGGCGATCACCAAGACCGCCGACAAGACCGCCGCGTGGGCCTACGTGCAGAACCTGCTGGCGAACCCGGCAGTTCAGGCCGAGGTCTGGAAGCGCTCGGGCTTCTTCCCGTCGCTGCTCCAATCCTGGAACTCGACCTTCACGACGAAGGCGGACCCGTACTTCGGCGGCCAGGCGATTCAGAAGGTCTTCGCGGAAGCCGCGAAGGCGATTCCGGCCGCCTACGTGTACTCGGCCGACTACCAGCAGATGAACAGCGTCATGAACGCCGAGATCCAGAAGTTCGCTCTCGGCAAGGAAACCGCCCAGCAGGCG
>JAWVDX010000424.1:0-3680 GCA_033857015.1 Gaiellaceae bacterium | reverse complement strand
TTCGGCGAGCGCTGGGCCAAGATCGGCGCCGCCTACGGCTGCGACGTCTCGCACCTCGAGGAGGACTGGGGCGCCTCGCCTGACCCGCAGCGCCTCGCCACCGAGCTCGACGCGACCCCGGCGAAGGCCGTCTATCTCACGCATTCGGAGACCTCGACAGGCGTCGTCGCCGACGTCGAGGCGCTCGCGGCCGTGGCGAAGGAGCGTGGTGCCCTCGTCGTCGTCGACGCGATCTCGAGCCTCGGCGCGGTTCCTCTCGAAACGGATTCCTGGGGCCTCGACGCCGTCGTCTCCGGCTCGCAGAAGGCGCTCATGTGCCCGCCCGGGCTGGCGACCGTCTCGGTCTCGGACGCGGCCTACGCCGCCGCGGAGGAGCCCGGGCGCACGCCGAGCTACTACTTCAACTGGCTGTCCGCGCGCAAGGCGCTCGCTGACGAGACGACGTCGTTCACCCCTGCCGTCTCCCTGATCATCGGCCTGAACGTGGCCCTGGGGTTGCTGCTCGACGCGGGCCTCGACGAGCGCTTCGAGCTGCACCGCAACCTCGGCCGGGCCTGCCGAGCCGGGATCAAGGCCATGGGCCTCGAGCTCTTCTCGCCGGATGAGGACCGCTCGGCCGTCGTCACCGCGGTGCGCGCGCCCGAAGGCGTGGACGGATCGAAGATCGTCTCGACGCTGCGCGACCGCTTCGGCATCCAGATCATCGGCGGCCAGGGCGCGCTCAAGGGGAAGATCTTCCGCATCGGCCACATCGGCTACTTCGACATCTTCGACATCACGACGGCGCTCGGCGCGACCGAGCTCGTGCTCGGGGAGCTGGGAGCGGACATCCAGCGCGGCGTGGCAGTGAGCCGTGCGCTCGAGGCGTGGGCCGCATGAGCAGGCCCAGGGTCCTCGTCCGGGAGACGATCGCCGAGGCCGGCGTCGAGCTCCTGCGCTCGCGGTTCGACGTCGACGTCGACACGAACGGCGACCTCGCCGACAAGATCGCCGGCTACGACGCGATCATCATCCGCTCGGCGACCAAGCTCACGGCGGAGCTGATCGAGAAGGGCACGCAGCTCAAGGTGATCGGCCGTGCCGGAGTCGGGGTCGACAACGTCGACGTCGACGCCGCCACGCGCCAGGGGATCGTCGTCGCGAACGCGCCGGAGTCGAACGTCGTCTCGGCCGCGGAGCACACGATCGGGCTCCTCGTCGCGCTCGCCCGCAACATCCCGCAGGCGCACGCCGCCCTCAAGCAGGGCAAGTGGGAGCGCTCGAAGTGGGGCGGGGTCGAGCTCGCGGACAAGACCCTCGGCGTCCTCGGGTTCGGCAAGATCGGCCAGCAGGTCGCGCGCAAGGCAGTCGGCCTCGGCATGCGCGTCGTCGCGTACGACCCGTTCGTCTCGAAGGAGCGCTTCCGCGAGCTCGGCGTCGAGCGCGGCGAGACCCCGGACGACATCTACGCCGTCGCAGAGTTCCTCACGCTGCATCTCCCGCTCATCCCGGAGACGCGCGGCTCAATCAACGCCGAGGCATTCGCGAAGATGCGCGACGGCGTGCGGATCATCAACGCCGCCCGCGGCGCCCTCGTCGTCGACGACGACCTGATCGCCGCGCTCGCCTCCGGCAAGGTCGCCGGCGCCGCGCTCGACGTCTACAGCGAGGAGCCCTACACCGGCCCGCTGACCCAGCTCGACAACGTCGTCGTCACGCCGCACCTCGCCGCCTCGACCGACGAGGCGCAGGATCGTGCCGGCGTCATCGTCGCCGAGCAGGTCGTTGCGGCGCTCGAGGGCGGGCTCGTCTCGAACGCGGTCAACATCCCCTCGCTGCGCGAGGAGGACCTGGAGATCCTCAAGCCGTACCTCCCGCTCGCGAAGCAGCTCGGTCGCCTGGCGATGGAGTTCGCGGACGGCCGCGCGGAGACCATCAACCTCGCCTACCACGGCGGGATCGCCGGCTACGACACGCGGCTGCTCACCCTCGCCGCCCTCAACGGCGCCTTCGAGAGCCGGGACAGCTCCGTCAACTGGGTGAACGCGTCGCTCATCGCCGCCGATCGCGGCATCGAGGTCAACGAGGAGTCGCACCGCTCCTCGCGCGACTTCACCAACCTCGTGCGGGTCACCGTGCAGCAGGACGGCGAGGAGGTGAGTGTCGCCGGCACCACGATCGGCACGCGCCTCTGGCTGGCGAGCGCGCTCGGCTACGAGCTCGAGATGGAGCTCGCCGCCCGGATGGTCTTCCTGCGCTACGACGACATCCCCGGCCAGATCGGCCGGATCGGGACGCTCTTCGGCGAGGCGCAGGTCAACATCGCCAACATGGCGGTGTCGCGCAACAGGGAGGGCGGCAAGGCGCTCATGGCGCTGTCGGTGGACTCGCAGGTGCCGGACACCCTCGTCGCGGAGCTGCGCTCCGGCGGCTTCGACGACGTCCGCGTCGTCCAGCTGAGCTAGGGCGATGCGCCCCGGCTCCGCGTTCGTCGCTGCGCAGTTCGTCCTCTTCGCGCTGATCGCCGTCTCGCCACGCCTCGTCCACGCGGACTGGCCGTGGGTCGTGCGCGCGCCTGGCCTCGTGCTCGCGGGGGCCGGGCTGGCGCTCTGCGTCTGGGCGATCCGCGTCCTCGGGCCGGCCATGACGGCCATGCCGGAGCCGCGCGAGGACGTCCCCGTCGCCACCGGCGGCCCCTACGGGCTTGTCCGTCACCCCGTCTACACCGGCGCCATCGCAGTCGGAGCCGGCTACTCGCTCGCCCGCTGCACCTGGGGCGGGCTCGCCCTCACCGCGCTGCTCGCGGTGCTCTTCGACCTGAAGTCGCGCTACGAGGAGCGCCTGCTCGCACGCGACCCCGCCTACGCCGCCTACCGCGCACGCACGCCGCGGCGCTTCCTGCCCCGCCTCTACTGAGCCGGCTCGGCCCGCGGGTTGAGGCGCCGCACGAGCGCGCCCAGCTGCCGCAGCTTGCGCACCACGTTGAACCGGCCCGCGCGTGCGACGACGCGCTCGATGTCGGGTCGCTCCTCGTGGCCCTCGACGACCAGGAAGAGATCGCCCTCGGCGCGCACCTCCTCGTACTCCTCGAGCGAGGCGGCGATGCGGTGCGTGCACGCCGGATCCGCGCACTCGCAGACGAACTCCGCCTCGTCGGCGGAGAACTCCTCCGCACGCTCCGCCACTCGTTCGTTCACCTCGCGGAAGAGCGCCTCGGTGGTGGCGATTCTCGCTTCCTCGGCCTGGCCCATCGTCTCCCTCCTTTGTGGACTTCCAGAGCGTCAACGGCGTAGCGCCCGGAGAGGATGCGCGCCGGATAGCCTGCCCACGTGAGCGCCTGGCCCGAAGCCGTCGAACGCGTCGCCGCGGCGCTCCGCGAGGCGCAGGTGGAAGCGCGGATCGAGGAGTTCGCCGACGGCACCGCGACCGCACAGGCCGCTGCCGACGCAGTGGGCTGCAAGCTGGGGCAGATCGTGAAGTCGCTCGTCTTCGTCGCGGGCACCGAGGCGGCGATCGTGCTCGTCCCCGGCGACCGGCGTGCCGACAGCGCCAAGGTCGCGGCGGCGCTCGGTGTCGAGCGCGCCCAGGTCGCCTCGCCCGAGCAGGTGCGCGCGCTCACCGGCTTCGAGCCGGGCGCGGTCGCCCCGTTCCCGCTGCCGCTGGTGGAGCGCGTCTTCCTCGACCGGGCGCTCCTCACCCAG
>JAWVDX010000423.1:0-3600 GCA_033857015.1 Gaiellaceae bacterium | reverse complement strand
CCGCCGCGCCGGGCGCATAGTCGACGGGCGTGAAGGCGAGCTCGTTGAGCCAGCCCATGATCTTCCCGTCCGGTGAGACGTAGCCGGCCGCGAGCGAGGAGCCCATCGCGATGCCGAGCACGGCGTTGTCCTCCAGGGACATGGCCCCGGCGAGCGCGGTGACGTCGCCGTCGTTGATGATCTCGAGCGGCACCCCGAGCTCGTCGCGCAGCCGCAGGAACAGCTCGCGCACGCCGCCGAAGTCTTCCTTCGGGATCGCCCGGAAGAGCGAGGCGATCATCGCGCGGTTGTCCACGTAGATCCCGGCGGACGAGCCACCGATCGCGTCGACGCGCGGCATCTTGGACGCGGCCGACTCGATCGCGGCGCGCACTTCGCGGTAGTGGTAGTCCGGGTCGGCGTGCTTCTTCGGCTCCCAGATGACCTCCTCGGAGTAGATCGCCTGGCCGTCGACGACCGCCGAGACCTTGCGGTCGGAGGCGCCGAGGTCGAAGCCGATGCGGTAGCCGTCGAGATGGCGGCCCAGCGCCTTGCCGCCTTCGTTCGCGGCGGGCACGTCCTCGGGGGCGCAGGCGACCACTGTGAATTCTCGCTCGTAGACGTCCTCGCCCATGAAGTGGAAGTCGAAGGCGCGCTCGCCGTCCGGGGCATAGGTGCGGCGCAGGTGGTCGCCGATCGCGGCAGGGCCGCCGGCGTGCACCTTCCAGCCGCCGCGCTGCCAGAGCAGGAACTTCACGATCCGCTCGGCGTAGGCCAGGTTGGCCTCGGCGTCCGGATGGCCGTCCGCGTAGACCGTCGTCTCGTAGCGGGACAGCTCCCCGTTGAGGCGCTCGAGGCCCAGGACGAGCGGCACGCCGGTGCCAGATTGGGCGACCGCTTCTGCGAAGGCACGGTTGGCCAGGACAGCCGGGCGGAAATCGGGGTCGAGTGGCGGAACGAACGCTGGTTCCACCAGTTTCAGCGCCTCGGTGACGGACTCGCTCATGGTCGTGCGGGCTCCTTGCCTTCCAGAATTGGTTCAGACCAGTTCGGCTGATCCTATACATGGAGCTGCAGCGCGTCACCAGGTCTCTTCAGGCCACGTCCTCTGTTGACAGTATTGACAACGCAGCCGAGCGTGTCTAGGTTATCGCCGTTCACTCGTCAGACAACGGAGGAGCAAATGCGCAGAAGGGTCGCATGGGCGCTCGTGCTGAGCGCGCTCGTCGTCGTGCCATCCGCATCCGGATGGAGCTGGCCCGTCACCGGCCAGGTGGTGCAGGGGTTCAACTTCGATCGCGCGCAGCCGTATGCGGCGGGCCAGCAGCGCGGCATCGACATCGCCGCGCCGCCGGGAGCCTCCGTCCTCGCGCCCGCAGGCGGCAGCGTGACGTTCGCCGGGACCGTGCCTTCGAGCGGCAAGGCGATCGCGATCCTGAGCGGCGCATACAGCGTGACGCTGACCCAGCT
This sequence comes from Gaiellaceae bacterium, assembly GCA_033857015.1. Lineage (GTDB taxonomy): Bacteria > Actinomycetota > Thermoleophilia > Gaiellales > Gaiellaceae > JAWVDX01. Next base: position 2,151 of record JAWVDX010000423.1, on the reverse strand, counting down.
GGGGTCGATCGCTGTCGAGAAGGGTGCCGCGGTCGCCGAGGGCCAGACGGTCGGGACGGTCGGGCCGGCGGGGATCGTCCACCTCGGCGTGCGCGTCGCCTCCGACGACCAGGGGTACGTCGACCCGCTCTCCCTCCTGCCGGCGCAGGCGCTTCCGGGTGGGGCGGACGCGGGCGCCGCAGAGGAGCCCGCGACGGACGGCTCGACGGGCGCGGACGCAGCGGCGTCGCCGGGCGGGTCGCCCGCCGACGGATCTGGAAGCGCGGGCCAGGATGGCGGAGCGCCGTCCTCGGACGTCTCCTCCGGGAGCACCGACGCAGTGGCTGATCCGGCGCAGACGGCTGCTGAGGAAGCTGGTGCCGACAGCGACACTGCTGCGGGAGTTGAGCCTGCGACGGGAGGCGATACGTCGGGCACGACGGATGTCCCTGTCGCGTCGGGGGCCTCGGATGCGCCCGCCTCGGCTGAGGATCCTCCGGCCCCGGTCGTCGATGCGGGCGCCGGTGACCCGTCCGGCGCGGAGAGCGCTCCTGCGCCGAGCGCGGACGCGGGGGTCACGCCGGGCGAGGTGCCTGCCGCCGAGACTCCTACGGATGCGACGAGCAGCGATCTTGCCGCGCCCGTGATCGATCCGTTCGTCGAGAGCCCGGCGCCTCCGACCCCCGAGCCGGAGCCGGGCCCACTCGATCCGCCGCCGCCGCTCCAGATGCCGCCAGGCCCGCTCGACGGCTTTGCGGACGACGGCTCGTCTGCGGTCGACTCGCCGCCTGCGCCCACCGAGGACACGGCCGCCACGCCGGAGTCTGCAGACGCCGGGGCAGATACGAGCGATGGGACAGAGCGGCCGGTGCCGGCGTCACTTCCGGGCAGCGATCTCGATCCGACCGCCGGTGGGGATGGCGTGTCGCAGGCTCCGGGGCCCGTCGTCGCGCCGTCGACAGAGCCCGGAGCCGCTGACGACGCGGTCCCGGCCTCGGTGCCCGCGGCGGCCGGCGACGCCGGTCCAGCCGCTGTCGACGAGCAGACCGAGCTGCCTCGATCCGCCCCCGCCGTCAGCGTCGGCGAGGCGCGTCGCAGCGACGTTCCGTCCGTGCTCGGCGGCGGCCTGGTGTCGCACCGAAGGCTCGAGCCGGCGCACCGGGTGCGTCCGGAGCGCCGACGGCGCATTCGCCCGCACCCGCACTCGAAGGATGCGGGCGTTGGAGGCGGTCTACACACAACGCCTGAGGCTCCTCAGCTTTCCAATGGCTCGACCAACGAGGCTCGTCCAGCAGCCGCGAGTCGTCCTTTCCAGACCGCGGAACCTTCGAGCGAGACCGGCGAGCTGCCCCGGGCGGCCGCCCTCGCAGCCCTGCTCGTCGCGGCCGCCTCGGTCCTTGCGTTCCTGCGCCGGAAGGTCACTCGAGGGCTGCGCCGTATCATCAGGCCCCATGGAGTCGGACACGCCCGCGCCGAGACGACGCATCCTCGTGGCAGTGGCGTGGCCGTATGCGAGCGGGCCACGGCACATCGGCCACGTGGCCGGGTTCGGCGTCCCGTCGGACATCTTCGCCCGCTACCACCGGCTGAAGGGCAGCGACGTCCTCATGGTCAGCGGGACGGACGAGCACGGGACACCGGTGATGGTCGCCGCGGACAAGGAAGGCGTCTCCACGCGTGAGCTCGCCGACCGTTACAACGAGCTCATCCGCGAGGACCTGCGCAACCTCGGCCTCTCCTACGACACCTTCACGCGGACGACGACCCAGAACCACTATCGCGTCGTCCGCGACGTCTTCCGGACGCTCCACGAGAAGGGCTACATCGTCGAGCGCACCACAAGGGCCGCGTTCAGCGCCTCCACGGGGCACACGCTTCCGGACCGCTACATCGAGGGAACCTGCCCGCACTGCGGCTATCGCGACGCGCGGGGCGACCAGTGCGACAACTGCGGCCGGCAGCTCGATCCGGCAGATCTCATCGAGCCGCGCTCCAAGATCGACGGCACCGCGCCGGAGTTCCGCGACACGACGCACCTCTTCCTCGACCTCCCAGCCTTTGCCGACCAGCTCCGCGCCTGGATCGAGCAGCAGGACCACTGGCGCTCGAACGTCCGCAACTTCTCGCTCAACCTCGTCGACGAGCTCCAGCCACGACCGATCACCCGCGACC
>JAWVDX010000422.1:0-6940 GCA_033857015.1 Gaiellaceae bacterium | reverse complement strand
GATCGCGTCGATGTCGTAGCTGACCGAGCAGCCGAGCGCCTCGATGCCGCGCGGGATGAGGGTCGGCGGGCCGACGACGGTGACGTGCGCGCCGACGAGGGCGAGTGCCTGGATGTTCGAGCGGGCGACGCGGGAGTGCAGGACGTCGCCGACGATCGCGACGTGGAGGCCTTCGAGGCGGCCGAACTCCTCCTGCATCGTGTAGAGGTCGAGCAGCGCCTGGGTCGGGTGCTGGTGCTTGCCGTCGCCGGCGTTGACGATGTGCGCGTCGACAACCTTCGCGACGAGCTGCGGGGCGCCGATCTGCTCGTGGCGGATGACGATGACGTCCGGGTCGAATGCGGCCAGCGTCAACGCCGTGTCCTTGAGCGACTCGCCCTTGTCCATCGAGGAGCCGGCGGCGCGGACGGTCATGACGTCTGCGGAGAGGCGCTTGGCGGCCAGCTCGAAGCTCGAGGCGGTGCGCGTCGAGGACTCGAAGAACATGTTGATGACGGTGCGCCCGCGCAGCGTCGGCAGCTTCTTGACCTCGCGCTCGAGTGAGCGCCCGAACGACCGGGCTGTGCCGAGCAGGCGCTCGACGTCGTCGCGCTCGAGGTCGGCGATCGAGATCAGGTGGCGCCGCGGCGGCTGCTGCGGCGGGAGCAGGTCCTCGCGCATGACGCGGATGTCGGCCATCAGGCTCCCTCCCCCGGTGCCGGGATAAGTAGGACTTGGTCGATCTCGTCGATCTCGAGCAGCTGCACCTTGATGCGCTCGCCGCGGGAGGTGGGCAGGTTCTTGCCGACGTAGTCGGGGCGGATCGGCAGCTCGCGGTGGCCGCGGTCGGCGAGGACGGCGAGCTGCACCTTCTCGGGCCGCCCGTAGTCGAAGAGCGCGTCGATCGCGGCGCGGATCGTCCGGCCGGTGTAGAGCACGTCGTCGACGAGGATGCAGGTCGTCCCGTCGAGCGGGAAGTCGAGCGACGTGGCGCGGACGAGCGGCTGCGCATGGATCGGCGCCTCGCCGCCGCGCACCTGGACGTCGTCGCGGTAGAAGGTGATGTCCAGCGTCCCGAGCGCGACCTCGACGTCGGCGCGCTCGGCGATGAGTCGGCGCAGGCGTTGGGCGAGCGGGACGCCGCGCGTGTGGATGCCGACGAGGGCGACCCGCTGGAGGTCGTCCGCCTGCTCGATGATCTCGTGCGCGATCCGACTCAGCGTGCGCTCGATCGCTTCGCCGTCGAGAACGATCTTCCCGGCGACGGTGTCCGTCGCGCTCATGTGCGCACGCCCTCAGAAGGCGTGCCGTGGGCACCGATCTTCATGCGACTGCTCCTTTCCGGCCTCACTGGACCGGTTTAAAGGGGTGGAAGCGTTCGCCGGAGAGTAGCGTCTCCCGCGGACGGCTGCGTCCGCACCCGGGCGAAGAGCTCGGCCCACTGGTACGCGTCGAGGCTGGTCGCGGGGGCGTCGCGTGGCGCGCCGACGCGGTCGAGGGCGCTCTTGACGGGGCGGCCACCTCGCAACCGTCCAACGCTGTAGGCCTCGCGGAGGAAGGTGTGGTACTCCTCCACGCGGCCCGGCGCGACGAGCGGGTGCCGGCGACGGCGGATCCGGAGGACCCCTGCGTCCACCGCGGGCGCCGGCGTGAACGCGCGGCGCGGTAGCCGGCGCACGAGCACGGTCTCGTACCAGGCGCCCCAGAACGCCCCCCGCAGGGTCGAGGGCACGACCGCGGCGCGCTTGAGCGCCATCCCCCACTCCACGATCACGTCCGCCTGGCGCAGGGGCGTCGCCGGGTCTGCGAGAAGGTGCGCGAGGATGGCGCTCGCGCCCGCGAACGGCAGGTTGGCGACCACGGCGAACGGCTCCTGCGGGAGCACGAGCTCCCGGGCGTCGCCGCAGACGACCTCGACCCGCGGCCAGGCGCGGGCGCGCAGGCGGCCTGCCAGCGCACGGTCACGCTCGACGGCGAGCACCTGTGCGCCCGCCTCCGCGAGCGCGCGCGTGAGCAGGCCAGAGCCGGCGCCGATGTCGAGCACTAGGTCGCCGCGCCGGATGCCGGCGTCGGCGACGAGCGACTGGGCGAGCGCGAGGCTACGAAGCCCGTGCTGCCCGACCGCTGACGACGCGCCTCGAGCGCGTCGCACGGACACGGGTCACCATCGTCGTCGTCATACGGCCTCGACTGTACCTGCCGCGTGCTGCAGCCACGCTAATATCGGCCCGTCTATCAGAGGGGGACGCATGAAGAATCGGATGTTGACCGCGCTCGGCCTGCTCGCCGTGGCGGCAGTCGTCGCCGCAGTGGCAAGCGCCGCTACCAGTGTCTCGACCCCGGTGAACGTCACGAACAGCCAGTTCGCGGCGAACGAGGAGTCGCTCGGGATGGACCCGTCGGGCACGCTGCTCGCCGGCGCCTGGAACGACTGGCACTACAACGACGGGTGCGGGTTCTCGTACTCGACCGACGGCGGCACGACGTGGGCGGCGGAGACGTTCGTCCCCGGGATGAGCCTCTTCACGAACGACCCGAACGTCCCCGGAACAGGGACGTTCCCGATCGTCGGCGACCCCGCCGTCGCGTACAACCCGAGGTTCGGGACGTTCGACGTCGTCTGTCAGGCATTCGGAAAGAAGGCGGGCCAGATCCAGCTTCTCGCCACGACCTTCGACCACACGAAGGCCAACCCGGCCGCGGACGTCAACTTCAGCTACGGCGCGGCCGTCGGCGGCGCCCCGGCCTGGACGACGCCCGTCGCGATCACCACCGGGAAGTCGAACGGCTCGCAGAAGGGCTCGAACGGCCAGCTCCCCGACCACGAGGCGATCGTCGTCGATACCGGCACGGGCGGGCTCCATCACTACGGCCGCCTCTACGTCGCGTGGGCGGAGTTCAGCGGCGTCGGCAGGTCGCCGATCAACCTCGCCTACTCGGACGACAACGGTGCCGGCTGGACCGGCCCGATCCGCGTCAGCGACGCCGGACACCAGTTCGACCAGGACGCGACGCCGCGCATCGGCGTCGACGGCGCCGTCTACGTCAGCTTCATCAACGGCCCGAACGAGAAGAGCACGAAGAACAACAGCGCCATGGTCGCCAAGTCCACCGACGGCGGAACCACGTGGGGTCCGAGCATGATCGCCGCCCCGATTCCGAATCCGACGCTCAGCCTGCCGAACGCGCAGTACCGCGGCGGCACGAACGTGACGTCGACCGTCGACCAGAGCAGCGGCAAGGTCGTCGTCGTCTACGACGATGCCTCGACGGGGACGCTCAACGAGTACGCCGTCCACACCCTCGCGGCAGGCGACCTGAGCAGCTGGTCCGCCCCGGTTCGAGTGAAGGCGAGCGCCCAGACGCAGTTCTTCCCGTGGCTCTCGTCGGCGCCGAACGGGCGTGTCGACCTCGTGTACTACGACCGTTGCGATGCCGGCGACACGCTCAACTGCGTCACGCTGTCGTCGTCGACGGATAGCGGAGCCACATGGTCGAGCGTGCGGCTTCTCAACGACGGCTTCGACGGGGACACGTTCGGCGCGTGTCTCGCGTTCGTCGATCCGCCGGACTGCAAGAGCTACTTCCTCGGCGACTACATCGCCGTTGCGTCGACGAACACGAAGGCGCTTGCACTCTGGACGGGCAACGGCCCGGCGACGCTCGACGTCTTCGCCGGCGGTGCGACCTTCACTCCGTAGCTGTCGCGGATGCAGGGGCGGCGGGCTCACGCCTGCCGCTCCTGCGCAGCGTCGCGGCGAGCGGCGCCACGAGGAAGACGACTCCTGCGACGACACCCAACGCGATGCGCAGGCTCGCCGCCTCGGCGATGCCGCCGACGACCGGCGGTGAGATGAGGAACGCGAGCCAGCCGACCATCCCGATCAGGGCAACCGCCTCGCCCGGCCGGACGACCCCCGAGTTCCCCGCTGCGGTCATCACCGAGGGGTAGACCGGGGCAAGCCCGAGCCCGAGCAGGCCGAAGCCGACGATCACGGGCGCCGGCTCAGGCCAGAGCACCGCCAGCCCCATGCCCGCTGCCGCGAGCAAGCCGCTACCGAAGACTAGGCGCGCCGCCCCGAGGCGCATCCGCGCGGCGTCGCCGCAGAACCGCCCGATGGCCATCATCAGGGAGAAGGCGGCGAATCCCGCCGGAACGACGCGCTTCGACACCTCGATCGTCTCGTTCAGGTAGACGCCGCTCCAGCTCTCCGCGGCGCCTTCGCCGACCAGCCCGCAGAAGATGAGGATCGCGAGCGGGACGAGAGCCCGCGGGACGCGCTGGATCTGGAGGCCCGAATGCCCCTCCTCCGCATCGCCGTGGATCATCCGCGGCGCCGCGACGAGCGCGAGCACCGCAAGGGCTGCGGCGGTCAGCGCGAAATGCGGCGCGGTCGAGAGCTCCGTGGCGACGAGGGCGCTCAGGCCGGCTCCGGCGAGCCCGCCGACACTGAACCAGGCGTGGAACCCGGACATGTGCGAGCGGCCGGCCTGCTTCTCCACGAGCACGGCCTGCGTGTTCATCGAGACGTCCATCCAGGCGATCGTGACGCCGTAGACGAAGAGCAGCCCCGCCAGCTGGGGCGCCGTGCGGACGAGCGCGAGCAGCGGCAGGACGAGCAGCATCCCCGCCGTGCCGGCCATGGTCATCCGGCGGCTCCCGAAGCGGGCGATCGCGCCGCCGACGAAGAGCATCGAGAGAAGCGACCCAACGGTGACCGCGCTCAGCGTGAGGCCGAGCACCCCGTTGCTGGCGTGGATGTGACCCTTGATCTCGGCCAGGCGGGCCGCCCACGTGCCGAAGGCGATGCCGAGGCAGAAGAAGATCGTCGAGACGGCGAACCGCGGCGACAGCGCGGGCCGGCTCACGCGAGGACGACCTCGACGCCGAGGGCGCGGTACGGCGCCATGTCCGCGTCCGGCTCGTCCGTCACCAGGTGGGTCAGCTCGCTGACCGGGGCGATGACGTACTGCGCGGCCGAGCCGAGCTTGTCGGCCGAGGCGACCGCCACGACCTCGGCCGCGTTCGCGATCATCGCCCGCTTGACGTAGGACTCCTCGAGCTCGTCGACCGTGATCCCGACCTCGGGATGGATGCTGCAGATGCCGAGGACGAGCACGTCGGCGCGGATGGAGCGCAGCGCCTCGATGATCGCCGCCCCGACGACGACCCGCGACGCCTTGTCGAGGAGGCCGCCGAGGAGCGCAACCTCGACCGTCGAGTGGTCGGCGAGGACGCTCGCGATCTCGGGGCTGTTCGTCACGACCGTGGCGCGGAGGCCCGGCGCCAGGTGGCGGGCGACCTCGAGCGTCGTCGTCCCGCCGTCGAGCAGCACAACCTGGCCGTCGTGGAGGAGCTTCGCAGTGGCGCGCGCGATCGCTGCCTTGGCTGCCGGCGCGTGCGCCCGGCGGGCCGCGTACGGGAGCGCCCCCGACGTAGGTGGGAGCGCACCGCCGTGCACCCTGCGTGCGAGCCCGGCGTTCGCGAGCTCCTGGAGATCCCGCCGGATGGTGTCGATCGAGACGCCGAGGTCGGGCCCGAGCTCCGCCGCGACGATCTTGCCGTCGCTCTGGAGGCGGTTCAGGATCAGGGCGCGGCGCTCCTCGGTCAGCATCGCCCTATTCAAGCACAAGCATGCACAAGGCCGCAGAATACCGCACTGGCGGCTTCAAAGCCCGGCAACGGCGACGAGCCAGTGCATGCGCACCGGGAAGCGGTCGGGCAGCTCCCGTTCGGCGCGGGCGAGCCCTGCCGCGTACTCCTCCTCCGGAACGAAGTCGAACGTGGAGATGTGCCGCCCGCGCAGCTGCTCGAGCGCCTGCCCGCGTTCGCGTTCGCCCTGCTGCTCGATCCGGACGAGCTCGATCGTGGGGAACCCGGCGACCCCGAGCTCGTGCTCGAGCTGGGGTGCGGTCGGGAAGCGCGCGCGGTCGGCGACGGGGATCGTCGGGAAGTACTCCCCGAGCCAGTGCGCCGCGAAGTGGTCGTGGTCGAAGGTGGCGACGACGAGCCGCCCGCCGGGGGCGAGGACCCGTCGCGCCTCCGCGAAAGCCGGCTCCCGCTCGAGGTGCTGGACGACGAGCCGCATCAGCGCGCGATCGAACCAGGCGTCCTTGAAGGGCAGCGCCTCGGCCTCGGCCACCCGCGCCTGCGCACCGCGGGGCAGCTGAGCGCGGGCGCGCTCGACCATCGCCGGCTCGCGGTCGACCGCCCACACCTTGCAGAGCTCCCGCTCCGCGAGCGCTGCAGCAACACGCCCGGTGCCGCAGCCGATGTCGAGCACGCGCTGGCCGCGCAGCTCACCCGCGCGGACGATCAGGTCGAAGACCTCCCACCACTCGGCGGTCGCCTGCCGCAGCCCGTCGTAGACCGGCGCCAGCCGCGAGAAGTCCGATCTACGGCTCGGCAATCAGCTCGTCCGGCTCGGTGAGCGCCTCGATGACGTCGTGCGCCTCCTCGAGCATGCTCTCCGGGACGAGCACCTTCTGCGGCGCGTTCTCGGTCGCCAGGGGATGGAGATCGACCGCGGTCTGCAGCTCGGAGTCGATGCCCGCGCTCGTGAGCAGCGCCTGGATCTCCTCAGCCTCGGCGACGTCGCCGGCAACCGTCAGCTGCACCATGCTCGTCATTGCCCCTCCTCGATTGCCGGGACAGCAGCCACCGCCGGCGCTCGTGCCTCCTCGCCGGCCAGGGCCCCGCCCTTGACGAGACGCGGCTCGCCGCGCTCGCGGAACGGGAGCTCGATGATATCGAAGTCCTTCGGCACCACGGTCTCGGGGAAGATCTCCCGGGCCTCCCGTGCGACCTCGGGCCCGAAGTAGCGGTTCGAGAGGTGCGTGAGCGCCAGCAGGCGCACGTGCGCCGCCCGCGCGATCGCGGCCGCATCGGCGGCAGTGGAGTGGTTCGTCTCGCGCGCGCGGTAGATCTCGTAGTCGCAGAAGCTGGCCTCGTGGACGAGGA
>JAWVDX010000421.1:0-2510 GCA_033857015.1 Gaiellaceae bacterium | reverse complement strand
CACGCCCTTGAGGCGCAGCCAGTAGACCTGTCCGGCTGCAGCGGCGGGACCCGTGAACTGACCGCGGAACCACCAGTTCTGTCCTGTCAGGTCGGGTACGGACTGGAGGTTCGTGCCGAAGTAGATGTTCGTGTACACGCCGTTCGCGACGAGGCCGCCGAGGACGGTCGAGGGGAGGGAGATCGGATTCCAGCCGGTCGTCGCGTAGCCGGGCTGCGAGATCGTCGCGCCGGTGTCGGCGAGGCCGGTCGCCGAGCGCAGCGCCCAGCCTTGCTTGAGCTCGGTCGAGCTGACGGAGACGGCGCGCGTGGCGCTGCTGACCCGCCCGCCTCCGCCCAGCCCGAGGGCGAGCGCGAGCGTGACGACGACGAGTGCTCCGAGGCTGGAGACGCGGTGCTGGCTGCGAGTGAACGCCTTCCACGACACGGCTTGCTTCCCCCTTGAGTCGTTCGGTCGAAAGCTAGTTAGTTAGACTCCCTAACTAGATTGCGGGATAGTAAGCGAGGAGGCGCCGCGAGTCAAGCGATCCGGACCACGAAAAATCCGGGCAGGATACGCGCCCTGGGCGGCGCACCCTGCCCGGCGATCCGAGCGTCCTTAGCCGACAGGCATGACGTTCGTGGCCTGAGGGCCCTTCTGGCCCTGAGACTCCTCGAACTCCACCTTCGCGCCTTCTTCGAGCGTCTTGTAGCCGCTCGACTGAATCGCGCTGAAGTGGACGAACAGGTCGGCGCCACCGCCATCCGGGGTGATGAAGCCGTAGCCCTTGTCCGCGTTGAACCACTTGACGGTTCCGGTTGCCATGCAGATTCCTTCCTTCTCTGTAGTGCGCCGAACAAGTAGGGGAGTGCGATGACAACCCGGTACTCGTCCTGCAGTGAACGCGGGCACTTTAGCGAGCGAGAGGCTCCACGTCATCCTCCGCGCCAAAGTGGTGGTGCCGGGTCTCTCACCATGAGGGGGCGGATCGTCAGGAAGCCGAAGACGAAGCCGCCCACGTGCGCGAAGAACGCAACCCCGCCGCCGGCCTGCGGATGGATGAACGAGTCGTTCGCGAGCCGCAGCTGACCGTAGAACCAGAGCCCGATGAAGAAGATCGCGGGGAGGCGCAGGAAGAAGAGCGGGAAGGTGCGGACGCCCGCGAACGGGAGGATCATCAGGTACGCACCGAGGACGGCGGCGATCGCGCCGCTCGCGCCGACGTTCGGGATGCTCGCGGCCGTCACGCGGTCGCCCGTCTCGTGCAGCGTGAGCAGCGTCTGCGCCGCCGTCGCGGCGATCCCGCCGGCGAGGTACCAGAGCAGGAAGCGGATCCGGCCGAGGACGTCCTCCACGTTGTTGCCGAAGATCCAGAGAAAGAGCATGTTCCCGCCCAGGTGCAGCCAGCTCGCGTGCATGAACATCCCGGAGAAGACGCTCTCCCAGGGCGGGAGGTGGTGCCGCGGCACGAAGTCGGCGCACGGCCCCTGGACGCTGCAGGGGTAGTAGCCGTAGAGGCGGACGCGCCGCTCGAGCGCGCCCGTCTCCCAGAGGAAGACGAGAACGTTCGCGACGATGAGCCCGATCGTGACGACCGGTGTGCGGCGGACGGGCGCGTTGTCGGAGAGCGGGAGCACGCGTGAGGAGTGTTACCGCATGACGAGGGCGAGAACCGCTTTCTGGGCGTGCAGTCGGTTCTCCGCCTGGTCCCAGACGGCGGAGCGCGGGCCGTGGAGGATCTCCTCGGTGATCTCCTCGCCGTAGTGGGCCGGCAGGTCGTGCATGACGATCGCGCCGGGCGCGGTGAGCGCGACGAGCTCGTCGCGGATGCCGTAGCCCTGGAAGTCGCGCAGGCGCCGCTCCCGCTCGGCCTCGTGGCCCATGCTCGTCCAGACGTCGGTGTAGAGGACGTGCGCGCCGGTCGAAGCGGCTCGCGGGTCGTCGGTCAGCTCGACCTCGCCGTGGCGGCGCGCGGTCTCGACGGCCGCCGGGTCGGGCTCGTAGCCGGCCGGCGTCGCGACCGCGACCGAGGCGCCGAGCATCGTCGAGGCGATCATCAGCGACGAGCAGACGTTGTTGCCGTCGCCGAGGTAGGCGATCCGCTTGCCCTCGAGGGAGCCGAGCCGCTCGGCGATCGTCATCACGTCGGCGAGCGCCTGGCAGGGGTGCTCGTCGTCGGTCAGGCCGTTGATCACGGGGATGTCCGAGTGGTGGGCGAGCTCGTCGACGACCGCCTGCGAGGAGGTGCGGATCATGATCCCGTCCGCGTAGCGCGAGAGCACGGCTGCGGCGTCGCGGACGGTCTCGCGCTCACCGAGGGCGATCTCGTCGCGGTCGAGCTGCACCGTGAGCCCGCCGAGCTGCACCATGCCGGCGCCGAAGCTGACGCGGGTGCGCATCGACGGCTTGTCGAAGATCATGACGAGCGTGCGGTCGAGGAGCCAGCGGTGGCTCTCCCACTTGTGCTGCTTCTGCTTGAGGATGAGCGCCAGCTCGAGCGCGAGGCGCAGCTCGTCCGCCGACCAGTCCCC
>JAWVDX010000420.1:0-12858 GCA_033857015.1 Gaiellaceae bacterium | reverse complement strand
GGCGCGACCTGGACTGGATGCGCGACGAGGACAAGCTCCTCTTCGACCTGACCGACCACGAGAACCTGCAGGCCTCGCTCATGGGCGTCTTCGACTCGCAGATCTCCGGCGGCAAGCGCTACGACCTGGCGACGGCCGGCCGGCGGCGGGCGCACGCGACGTACTTCCAGGCGCACGGCGTCGACAACGCGACGGGGCTCTCCTTCGGGATGGACATGACGCCGCTGATGGATCCGGAGGTCGATCCGGCGGAGTTCGTGGCCGGCTACATCCAGGGCTTCGCCGACGAGGTGCGCGACCGCCTCGGCCGGATGAGCTAGCTCGTCGTCGAGAGGGTGACGCGCACCGACCCGCTGTCGGCGCCGGGGACGGACTCGCTCGCGCAGCCCTTCGGCGCTGTCGAAGCGGACTCGCACGGCGCCGTGGCGATCTCGACATCCGCCGCGACCCGCTTCGGCCGCGTCGCGAGCCGCTTGCGGAACACGTATGCCCCGGTGCGCGTCGTCTGCGTCGTGCCGAGGTAGAGGATGCTGAGCCCGTCCGCTGCGAAGGCGTGCACGTTGATGCGTGCGCCGACCCGCGCCTTGCCGGCCATGAGGAGCGTGCCGCGCGCCGTGAAGCGCTTCGTCCTGGGGTCGTACGAGGCCTTGAGCGTGAGGCTCTGCGGGAGCGGCACATGGGCGCGGAGCTCGGTCGCGCCCGCGAAGTCCGGGTGCCCTGCCGTGTCGAAGGGCGTCACGAGCGCGCTCCAGTCGTAGACGCCGGCCGCCGCCGGGTTGCTGACGTCGACCAGATCGACGTCCACGCGGACCGGGACGAGCTGGACCGCCTGGAGCCCGTCGAGGCAGACGGTGAGCCGGTAGCTGCCGCCGCTCGCGAGACGATCTACGGCGATCGGGACGGTCGCCTCGACCGCGCCGGTCAGCATGAGCTGCCAGGCCTCCGCGTGGCTCCCCGGCGCGCAGGCGCGGAGGACCGGGTCGTTCAGCGCGGCGACCGGATCGGCGACGACGAGGGCGCCGACGAGCGGGCCGGGCAGCGTGCGGGTCGCGTTGCGGACGTTGACGGCGGCGATCCCCATCTGCGCACCGACCGCGCGATGCGGCAGGACGTAGCCGGCCGGCGCCGTGACGGTGAAGCCCTCGGTCGTCGACGCGCCCGCCGCGAGCGAGACCACGATCTGCAGCGCGCCCTTCCCGCCGGGCTCCTCGGTCGAGCTGTTCACGAACAGGAATGAGGGTCGCGCGGCGCCGCGGGCGGCGCCTCCGGCCAGCGTCACAAGCGCGGCCGCGAGGCAGACGAGCAGGAGAGGCGTTCGCATTGTCTGAGACTAGGCGCTAGAGGCCGGAGTCGTACAGGGTCTTGCGGGACAGCCCGGTGAGCCGGGCCACGAGCGCGGCTGCCTGCTTGCGCGGGACTCCTGCCGCGACGAGCTCGGCGACCGCCGCGATCGCCTCCGACTCCTCGGCCTGCGGCGGAGCGAGCCCGCTGATGACGAGCGTGATCTCGCCCCGCGGCTCCACGTCCGCGTACTGACTCGCCACGTAGCCGGCGCCGCCGGAGACGATCTCCTCGTGCAGCTTCGTGAGCTCGCGGCAGACCACGACGTGGGCGCCTGGGCTGTGCGCCGCGAGGCTGCGCAGGGACGCGGCGAGGCGCTTCGGCGACTCGAACGCGACGGCCGCGCGCCGCACCCCGGCGAGCTCCTCCCAGAGCGCTCGCCGCTCGGGCTCGCGGCGGGGCAGGAAGCCGACGAAGAGGTACGGCCCCTCGGAGCGGCCACTCGTCACAAGGGCGGTCTCGACGGCGCTCGCCCCCGGCAGCACCGTCACCGGGACGCCTGCCTCGCGCGCGGCGAGGATCAGCGGCGAGCCCGGATCGGAGATCCCCGGGAGGCCCGCATCCGAGACGAGGGCGATCCGCTCGCCCGCCTGCAGCCTGGGGAGCAGCTCGCGCGTCCGCTCTTGCTCGTTGTGCTCGTGGTAGCTCAGGAGCTTGGCGCCGTCGATCCCGTGGCGTGCGAGCAGCGTCCGCGTCCGGCGCGTGTCCTCGCAGAGGATGGTGTCCGCTTCGGCCAGCTCGCGCAGCACGCGCAGCGTGACGTCCTCCAGGTTCCCGATCGGCGTCGCGCAGACCGCGAGCGGCACGGCTCGTTACTTCCCGAGCCCGTTCTCGAGCGCTTCGTAGGCGACGAAGCCGGCGCCGACGACTCCGGCGACCGTGCCCAGCTGAGCGCGGGCGATCTTTACGTTGTCGCGGGCCGGCGGCAGCGCCTCTTCACGCATCCGCTGCTCGGCGGGGCCGATCAGGAAGTGCCAGGCCGCCGCGAAGCCGCCGCCGACGACGATCAGCTCCGGGTTGAAGAGGTTGACGATCGAGCCGAGCCCCGAGCCGAAGTGCTCGCCGATGTCGGTCAGCAGCGCCTTCGCCTGCTCGTCGCCTGCGAACGCCTTCTGGACGAGCTGGCGCGCATCGGTCTCCTCGCCGAACAGCTCCGTCGCCATCACCTTCGCGGCGTGGCCGGAGGCGTACGACTCGATGTGGCCGTGGCCGCCGCATGAGCATTCGCGGCCGTCGTGCACGATCACGATGTGGCCGACCTCGGCGCCTGCGCCCGTCGAGCCGCGGTAGGGCTTGCCGCCGAGGATGAGCCCGCCGCCGACACCGGTGCCGAGCGTGAGCATCACGACGTCGTTCGCGCCCTGCGCGGCACCGATCTTCCACTCGGCGATGGCCGCCGCGTTGGCGTCGTTGTCGATCCCGACCGGGAGGTCGAAGCGGCTGCTCATCCGGTCGCGGAAGTCGAGGTCGGCGAGCGGGATGTTCACCGATGCGACGGCGCGGCCCGAGCGCTGGTCGATCCGCGAGGGGATCCCGAACCCGAGCGCCTTGACATCGTCGTCGATCAGCTCCTCCACGAGCGAGTCGATTCCGGCGAGCAGCTCCTCCTGGGAATTGATCGGGGTCGCGATCTCGTGATGGCGCTCCACGTCGCCGTTCGGATAGATGCGCGCGCCGAGCGTCTTCGTTCCGCCCAGGTCCACGCCGATGACAAGGTTTTCGCCCACGAGAGGCGGCTACGATATCGCGTCAGTGGCAGAGGGACAGAAGCCTTACCGCGTCTACCGCGGCGGACGCGCTCAGGGCACGGTGCCGTTGACGTCCAAGCAGCAGGCCGCGCCGGCCAGGAAGAAAGCCCGTGTGAGCGGGGGAAACGGTGCCCCACGCTATCGCGGGCCGGGACCCGCTCGACCCCCGCGCAGACGGCCCTGGCGGCGCCGCATCCTGCTCGCGCTGCTCCTCCTCTTCGTGCTCTTCGTCGTCTGGGGGGTGGCCAGCTACCTCGCCCTCGCAGGCGGCGACGCGGCCGCTCAGCGGCGGCTCGGCGCGCCCGCGAAAGCGGCGCTCGACCCCGAGAGCGGGCTCCTCTTCGCCCACACGACGGACATCCTCGTGCTCGGCACGGACCACTCCAGCTCGGTCGCGCGGGCGACGGACCGGCACTCGGACTCGATCATGTTGGTGCGGATCGGCGGCGGGCGGACGGTGTTCCTCTCGATCCCCCGCGACCTGCGCGTGGACATCCCCGGCTACGGGCCCAACAAGATCAACGCCGCGATGCAGCTCGGTGGGGCGGCGCTCGCGATCAAGACGATCCACCAGTACACGAGCCTGCCCGTGAACCACGTGGTGGTCGTCGACTTCGGCGGCTTCCGCACGCTGATCGACAAGGTCGGCGGCGTGACCGTCGACGTGCCGCGTCCGATCTACTCGAACAGCTTCGACTGCCCCTACACGGCGCAGCGCTGCGCGAGCTGGAAGGGCTGGCGGTTCGCCAAGGGCCCGCAGACGATGAACGGGTCCCGGGCGCTCGTCTACGCGCGGATCCGCGAGAACCGGCTCAACCCCGCCGACTCCGACATCACGCGCGGCTCGCGCCAGCAGCAGGTGCTCCAGGCGCTGAAGGCGAAGTTGCTCGGGGTGGGGACGCTCGCGGATCTCCCGTTCATGGGCGGCTCGCTGCTCGACCCTGTCGCGACCGACCTTTCCGCCGCGCAGCTGGCCGAGCTCGTGTGGGTGTCGAAGTTCCGCGCCGGCACCACGCTCCACTGCCGGCTCGGCGGGACGTCGTACGGTGCGGAGATCATCCCGGCCGGGCCCGAGAACGTGCAGGTCATCAACGAGGTGAAGGGCGCGGAAGCCCCGCAGGAGCCCCGGCCCGGAGCCGGGCTGTACGCGCCCGGCTGCAGCTCCAAGGTGCTCCAGTAATGGGTGTCCTCGCCTGGATCCTGTTCGGCCTCCTTGCGGGGCTCGTCGCGCGGATCGTCACGCCCGGACGCCACCGGATCGGCTGCATCCCGACGGTGGCGGTCGGGATCGTCGGGGCGTTCCTCGGCGGGCTGATCGGCCAGGTCATCCTGGGCGAGAAGGTGCATTTCGGCTTCGGGGCGAAGCCGTTCGCGCTCGCGGTGGTGGGGGCGGTCGTGCTGCTGCTCGCGCTGCAGGCGCTCAGGAAGCGCTAGGAGGGTTTGGCGGAATGGGGCTCTGCCGGCGGGGTGTGCTGGGCGGGCTCAGGCAAGGACGCAGGAAGCGGGCATAGCAGCGCTATGGCCGCGACCGAGGACGTCGCCTGAGGTCGTCCAGCGCGGCCCGACGCCGAGCAGCATCTCGTCGAACCCTCCTAACTAGCCCACTCGCGGTCGAGGAGCGCGTAGACGAGCTCGCTCTGCCACTCGTCCTTGACCCACTCGTTCTCGACGAGGTGGGCTTCGCGGCGCATGCCCAGGCGCTCGAGCACGCGGGCGGAGCCGTCGTTGCGCGCTTCGCAGCGGCCGATCACGCGGTGGAGGCGGAGCTCGTCGAAGGCGATCCGGAGCAACTCGCGGGCCGCCTCGGTCGCGTAGCCGTGCCCCTGGTGATCCGGGTGGAGGACGAAGCCGATCTCGCCGAGGCGGTGCTGCTCGCTCACGAGCGTGAGCCCACAGTCGCCGAGGAGCTCTCCGGTGCTGCGGTGCTCGAGGACGAGCGCCAGGCCGTCGCCGTCAGCCTCGATCGCGTCTAAGGCGAGGCGCCGGTCCAGCGCGCTGCGCGCGTCCTCCTCGGTCGCGGGCGGCTCGTACAGCCAGCGCACAACCTCGGGCCGCGAGCGGAGCGCGTGGAACGCCGCCAGATCGTCCTCGCGGAACGGGCGCAGGAGCAGCCGCTCGGTCGCGAGCGGGTAGTCCGGCGCGAACCGCTCCACGGCTAGCTCGTCGAGGAGTCGGACGGCTTCTTGGGCGCTTCGGCCTTCTCCGTCTTCGCGACGCCGTCGCCCGAGGAGGAGCTCTCCGACGAGCTTGAGCCCTCGGACGAGCTCGAGCCTTCCGACGAGCCGCCGCCCTCGGGCGTGCGCTTGCGCCCGCCCTTGCCGTAGTCGGTGGAGTAGAAGCCGGAGCCCTTGAAGTGCACCGCCGCGGGATACAGCACCTTCACGACCGGAGAGGCGCCGCAGACCTCGCACACCTCGATCGGCGCGTCGGCGAAGCGCTGGAAGAGCTCGAAGACGTGGCCGTTAGGGCACTTGTACTCGTAGATCGGCACAGCGGATTACCGTACCAGGGCGGCGCTCACCGCTTCTTCCGTTGCTCCATCTGCTCGTCGAAGCAGGGCGCCTGCTCGAAGGCGGAGAGCCCGCCGGGCAGCTGGCGCGACGGCCGCGGGCGGCGGCGGCGACGAGCGGTGGCGATCGCCGCCGAGGCGCCCACGACGCCGCCGATCAGGAAGGTGCGGAGCCGTCCGCGGTCGCGCTCGCGTGGGTCGCTCACGCGGTCACCGGGGCCTTGGCGCCGCGTAGGCGTAGACGCGCCTCCTGGTCGACGTAGAGCAGCGCCGAGCCGAGGAAGACGAGGGGCGTGAGCACGAGGTCGGCGAGCGCCGCGGTGGTCAGCGCCGCGTTCCCCGCCTGGCCGTGGAGCAACGCGGCGAGCGCGAAGCGGACGACGAAGAAGACGATGACGAGCGAGCAGAGGCCGCCGAGGACGTGGGCGAAGTCGGCCCGTGCCAGGGCGAGGCCACGCTTCAGCGCGGCGCCGAGCCCGAGGTCCTCGGCGAGGAGCGCCGGCACCGAGAGGCCGACGAACGCCAGCCACAGCAGCGCGGGCAGGATCGCCAGCGGGATCAGGAACGGGAAGGGCAGGAAGAGCAGCACCGCCAGCCCGTAGGCGCGGGCGACCCGGCCGCGCGGCGCCCGCCCGATCACGAGCAGCGACGCCCCCACGAAGGCCGCCGAGCAGAGCGGTGCGCCCACGATGAGCAGCACCGCGAGCTGCTGGCCTCCGGACGGGCCGTCCCCGCCGGCAACCACATACGTCGCGACGTCGATCCCGGCGCCGGCCAGGCCGAGCGCGACCGCGCGCAGGGCGTTCGCCTGGTAGAGCTTGATCGACTCGGCGATCAGCTGGCCGACGGTGCGGCGCTCCGGCGGAAGCGCCTCCGGGAGCGGTGTCTTCGCGGGATAGCGCATCCGGGTCAACCTACCGCGTCGCCGCGGCAACCAGGGCATCCACCGCGCCGAGGCCGTCGTCCCCGAGGTCGATGCTGAATTCGTTCACGTACAGCGCTATGTGTGCGGCACAGACCTCGTCGGAGAGCTCCTGCGCGTGGGCGCGCACGTACGCGCGGCTCGCCTCGGGATGGGCGAACGCGTACTCGACCGAGGCGCGGAGCGCCTGCTCGGCAGCGAGGCGCGTCTCCTCGATGAGGTCGGCACGCGCGCAGATCCCCGCAAGCGGGACGGGCAGCCCGGTGTCCGCCTCCCACCACTCGCCGAGGTCGGCAACCTTCACGAGGCCGTGCTCCTGGTAGGTGAAGCGGCTCTCGTGGATGACGAGTCCCGCCGGGACGTCGCCGTCCTCGACCGCGGCGAGGATCCTGTCGTAGCGCAGCTCCACCGGCTCGGCCGGGGCGCCTGCGGCGAGGCGCAGGAGGAGGAACGCCGTCGTGTCGCGGCCGGGGATCGCGAGCGGGCCGGCGACCGCCTCCGCGAGGCTCATCGGCTCGCGCGCGACGACGAGCGGGCCGCAGCCGTGCCCGAGCGCGGCGCCGCTGCGCAGCAGCCGGTAGCGCTCGCCGACGGCGGGAAACGCGCCGTAGGAGAGCTTCGTCAGCTCCAGCTCGCCGGAGCGCGCGCGCTGGTTCAGCTCCTCGATGTCCGCCAGCACCGGCTCGACCCGGAAGGGCGCGTCGACCAGTCCGTGGGCGAGCGCGTGGAAGGCGAAGGTGTCGTTCGGGCAGGGCGAGTAGCCGAAGCGCAGCGTCTCCATCACGTCGAGGCTAGCGCCGCGAGCAGGCGCTGGGTCGCGGCCCTCAGCGCGACGATCGCCTCGGGGATCTGCCACTTCGCCCGGTCGGGCTCGTCGGGGTCGTTCGAGATCGTGCGCAGCTCCAGCGCAGGCACCCCGGCGAGCTGTGCCGCGCGGAGGACGGAGAAGCCCTCCATGGCCTCGACGTCGAACCAGGTGACGCCGCCCACGGAGGCGGATGGCCCGATCGGGCGGACGACTGCTTCGGGGAGAGCGGCGCGCGCCGCCGCGAGCAGCCCCGGATCGGCCTCGACCCGGCGAGGGATCCCCAGCCGCTGCGTCAACCCTTCGTCGAGGTCGACGTAGACCGCCTCGGAGCCGATGACGAGCCCGGGCGGGGGGATGTCCCGCGCGCCTGCGACGCCCACGTGGAGGAGCGCATCCGGGCGGCGCTCCGCAAGCCGCCGCGCGGTCGCGACTCCCGCCTCGACGGGGCCGATCCCGCAGACGAGCGTTTCCGCTTCGATCTGCTCGAGCTCGCGAGCGGTGGCTGCGACGACGAGGATCACGGGTGCAACGCTAACGCGCTTGAGTTCGCGACGATCGGGCAGGAGCCGTCGCATGAGGGTGACCGTTCTCGGGACCGGGATCATGGGCGCGGCGATGGCGCGCAACCTGCTGCGCGCGGGGCACGAGGTGACCGTCTGGAATCGCAGCGCCCGCCGCGCCACGCCGCTGGCCGAGGAAGGCGCGCGCGTGGCAGGCTCGCCGCTCGATGCGGTCGCCGGCGCCGAGGTGGTGCTGACGATGCTCACCGACGGCGCCGCCGTCGAGGAGGTGATGGCCGACGAGGGGACGCTCGGGGCGCTCCCGGAGGGGTGCGTGTGGATCCAGGCGAGCACCGTCGGCGTCGATGCCTGCGAGCGCCTGGCCGCGCTGGCCGAGGAGGCAGGCGTCCCGTTCGTCGACGCACCGGTATCGGGAACGCGCCAGCCGGCAGAGAAGGGCGAGCTCATGATCCTGGCGTCTGGCCCGGAGGAGCTGCAGGAGCGCTGCGCGCCGGTGTTCGACGCGATCGGCTCGACGACGCGTTGGGTCGGCCCGGCCGGCGCGGGGACGCGCTTCAAGCTCGTGATGAACGCCTGGGTGCTGATCCTCAACTCGGGGATCGCCGAGACGCTGACGGTCGCGCGCGGCCTGGGCTTCCTCCCGGAGCAGGTGCTGGAGGCGATCGCCGGCGGGCCGCTCGACTCGGCGTACGCCCAGCTCAAGGGGCGGCTCATGATCGAGGGGGAGTTCGAGCCGAGCTTCCCGCTCAAGCATGCGCGCAAGGATGCGCAGCTCGTCCTCGAGGCGGCGCGGCGCGAGCTGCCGCTGCTCGAGGCGGTCGCGGAGCAGCTCGAGCACGCCGAGGCGCTCGGCTACGGGGACGCGGACCTGGCCGCGACGATCCGTGGCCTGACGGACGTCCCGGCCCGCGCCGACTAGGAGGGTTTGGCGAAATACCGCGGCGTCGGGCCGCGCTGGTCGACCTCATGCGGCGTCCTCGGTCGCGGCCATAGCGGTGCTATGCCCGCTCCCTGCGTCCTTGCCTGAGCCCGCCCAGCGCACCCCGCCTGGGGCCGTATTTCGCCAAACCCTCCTAGAGCGTCTCGCCCGTCGGCGTGCTCCACATGCCGGTGAGCGGCGGCAGGTAGCCGGCGGTCAGCCCTGCGGGCATCGGCGCTTCCGCGTCGAGCCAGAAGGTCGAGAACGGGTCGACGGCGTCGACGGCCGCGAGCTCCGCCTCGAGGGCCGTCGCCGGCTCTCGGGGCGTCTCGAAGTCCGCAAGCTCCCAGGAGGCGACGACGACGGGCTCCGCCGGGACGAGAGCAAGCGGCGCGGGCACCGGCTCGGGAAGGTGCTCCTCCTCGGGCGCAGCCTCCGGCCCTGTCGCCACGACGAACAGAAGCGGAGCCGACCAGGCGGGATCGCTGACGAGCTCCGGCTCGACGAGCGGCGCGTCCGGAACGATCTCACCCGGTTGCCACAGCGGCTCGCGGAGCGCGCGGCGGGTCAGCAGCAGCGCGACAAGGGCCGCGCCGAGGGCGAGGATGATCCCTCCCTGGATCGCCAGATCGACCATCCGTCAGAGAATAGGAGCGTCTCCGGCCGAGGAAAAGCCCTGCCGCCTCAGGCGGAGGCGCCGAGGACGGCCCAGCGGCGGCTCCGGAAACGCGGCAGGAGCGTCGCGAGCCGCGCCGCGATGAAGGCGACGAGGCCAATCCAGACGCCCGTGAGGCCCCAGCCGAAGGCGACCACCGCGACGTCGAATACACCGAACACCGCCGCCGCAGCGACCATCGCCCACATCAGGTAGCGCGTGTCGCCGGCGCCGATGAGGATCCCGTCGAGCGCGAAGACGGCGCCCGCGAGCGGCTGCATCAGCGCGAACAGGAGCCAGATCCGGTGCACCTGCGCCCGCACCGCCGGGACGTCCGTGAAGGCTGCGGCGATCCAGGGCTCCGTCGCGAGCAGGAGCACCGCGGCCACGGCTCCGATCGCCGTTGCGAGCACGATCATGCGCACCGCCGCGTCGTAGGCGACCCGCTCGTCGCTCGCGCCGAGCGCCCGGCCGACCATCACCTGCCCGGCGATCGCGATGGCGTCCAACACGAGCGCCAGGAAGATGAAGAGCTGGAAGGCGATCTGATGCGCGCCGAGCGGCGCTGTCCCCTCCCGCGTGACGATCGCGCTGCCGAGGATGAACGCGGCGAGGATCGCCACGGTGCGGATCGTGAGGTGGCGCCCGACGCGCAGCAGGCTCAGCATCCGCCGCCAGTGCGGCGCGAGCGACTGGCCGCGGAGCGTCAGGCGGAGGAACGCCGCGCCCATCCCGAGCTGCGCCAGCACGGTTCCCCACGCGGAGCCGCGCAGGCCCCAGTGGAAGCCGTAGACGAAGAGCACCTCCAGCACGGCGTTGACGGCATTGCCGGCCGCGAAGACGAGGAGCGGCGCGCGCAGGTTGGAGACGCCGCGGAGATAGCCCTGTCCCGCCAGTGCGATGACGGCGAACGGGAGGCCGAGCGCCGCGATCCGCATGTACGTGACCGCGCCCGTCGCGGTCGCCCCGTACGCGCCCATCGCCACCACGAACGGGCGGGCCAGCAGGACTGCGAGCAGGCAGACCGCCGCGCCCATGAGCACCGCGAGCCACATCCCCTGGACGCCGATCGCGTCCGCCGCCGCCCGCTCCCCCGCCCCGTCGGCCCGCGCCACCTGCGCTGTCGTCCCGTACTCGAGGAAGGTGAAGACGCCGTAGACGCCGGAGAGCACCGCGCTCGCGAGGCCGAGCGCCGCCAGCTGCGTCGCGCCGAGGTGGCCGACGATCGCGGTGTCGACGAGGACGTAGAGCGGCTCCGCCGCGAGCGCGCCGAGCGCGGGCAGCGCGAGACGCAGGATGGGGCCGTCGTACGCGGAGCGAAATCGGAATCCGCGGGGAGAAAGCCTCGATGGAGCGACCTCGGGCACCTCCTCAGGAAAGCAGACGGGGCTCCCTATAATCGCTCGGCGATGAGCCGGAGAACAACGCGGATCGTCGTTCTGCTCCTCGCACTCTTCGCGGCAGTGTCCGTCTGGAACGCGGTGACGTTCCCGGTGGGGATCGGCTACGACGAGGCTGCACACCAGGCGTATGCGAATGGCCTGATCCACCACGGCGTCTTTCCCAAGCGACTCCCGCCGCCAGCAGGCTACGGGAACGAATACTGGGTCCCGCCTGGGTTCCACGCGACCGCAGGCGCCGTCTCCGCAATCGGTCAAGCCCTCGGGATGGATAATCCCTGGAAGCTCGGGCGCTCCCTCAACGTACTGTGGGCGCTCGCGACGGCGGCGCTGGTCTTCCTCATCGCGCGTCGCATTTTTCCGGGCCGCGAGCGAGCCCAGATCGCGACGCTCGGATTCTTCGTCTTTTTGCCCGTCGTCTCCCGGATGACGGCCATGTTCCACCCCGAGCTGCTGAGCCTCTTCTGCGGGACGCTCGCCCTGTACTTCACGGTCGAGATGCTCGCCCGGCGGGCCTTCGGATTTCGCCTCGCCGCAGCAACGGGGGCAAGCCTGGGTGCAGCACAGCTGGTCCGGTCGAACACGATCTGGATCTTCGTCGCCGTCGTCATGACTCTTCTTGTCCTCGCCAAGCTGACCCCGGCGGTGCGCCGGAGTGTCCTCACGGCGACCGCCGTTGTCGTTGCGTTCACTGCGCTCGTGAGCGGCCCGTGGTACATCCGGCAGACCATCGAGTTCTCTTCGCCGATACCCCTGCAGCGCCAACCGCCAGACACCCCGCTCTGGGAGAATCGGCCGCTCTCTTTCTACGTGGGCCTCGGCTTCCCGGATGTCGTGCGCAACCCTCTCCGGCCGAGCTTCGTCAATGAAGCGATCCCGACGGTCTATAGCGACATCTGGGGCGACTACTTCGGCTACTTCGCGTGGACGACCGACCAGTCGTCGGCCACTCCCGCGCCGGCGACGGGGAACGTGCACCGACAGCTCGTCCTCCAGCAGTTCGTTGGGCTCGTCCCTACCGTTCTTGCGCTCGCGGGCTGGCTCCTGCTGTGGGGCCGTCTGCGCTCGCGGCGCGCGCTTGCCGAGGAACCCGAGCTCCTCCTCGTGGCGCTCGTGCCGCTTCTCGGGATGCTGGGCTTCCTCTACTTCAGCGTCAAGTATCCGAGCGGGGACGGCGACGTTCTCAAAGCCGCGTACCTCCTCACGACCGCTCCCGCGTGGGCGCTCGCGTTTGGCGCCGCTGTCGACCGCACCATTCACACCCGCCGTGCAGAGGTCGTCGCTGCTGGCTTCTTCGCCGTCGCCGCAGCAATCGACCTGGTCTTCCTCCTCTACCGCGGCCACTCGTCGCTCGGCGTTTAGAGTCTCGCGTCGTGGCCTTCCGCGTGATCCGTCCCGACGAGCTGGAGTGGGTGACGCGCGACCACGAGCCGGACGAGGCTCCCCGTCACGCCGGCGCGCTGAGCGACCTCGCCGGCTTCGCGCACACCCGCGCGAACCTGTGGCGCTACGAGCCGAGCGCGAAAGGGCGCCGCCACAAGGACATGCTCCAGGAGGAGACCTTCGTGGTCATCAGCGGGACGCTCTCGATGTACCTCGGCGACCCGCCCGAGCGCCACGACGTCCCGCCCGGCGGGCTCGTCCACGTCGAGCCGGCGACACCGCTGCAGATCGTGAACCACGGCACCGAGGAGCTCGTCCTCTACGCCTACGGCGCCCCGCCCGAGCGCGGGCAGGCCGAGTTCCTCGACTCCGCCGTCTAGTGGTACGCCCCGAGCCGTACGGGAGCGCTGTGACGCGGCCGCTCACCGACGCGCTCGCGGAGGAGCTGCGCGAGCGCTACGGCGAGGACAGTGCCGGCGGCGAGCCGGAGCCCGCCGCCTTCGCGGCGCCCGGCGGGCACTTCGTCGTCGCGTACGACGAGGGGCGCGCGGTCGCCTGCGGCGGGCTCGCCCGCTACGGCGAGCGCGAGGGCGAGATCAGGCGGATGTACGTCGCTCCGGAGGCCCGCGGGCGCGGGCTCGGCAAGGGCGTC
>JAWVDX010000419.1:0-4387 GCA_033857015.1 Gaiellaceae bacterium | reverse complement strand
CGCGGTGCGGCTCACCGTCCCTCCGGAGGTGCAGGAGGAACGCCTGCGCGCCCGCGACACCGGCCGCGAGCTGGAGCAGCATCTGGCGTTCCTCGCGGCCGGCGAGCCGGAGCTCTTCGAGGACGCGACCGTCGCGAACGTCGGCTCCCCGCAGGACGTCGCAGCCGAGGTCTTGCGGGTCATCCGTCCAGAGACCCGCCCCCCAAAGTCGCTGAAGTACAACGCCGAATGACGCCAAAGCACAAGCTACCCAGGGAGCGACGCTACGTCATTGCGTTCGCCGCACTGGTGGTCGCGGTCCTGGGAATTCGCGTGATCACAGTCGTGAATCGGACGAAGATCACGGATTACATGTCGAAGAGGCTTGGATTTGCGGGAACGATGGTGGTGTTCGCGCTCATATTCGCGCTGATCCTGTGGCTTGCAAAGCGCCTCGATGACAAACGACGCGAGTAAGCGCCTTGGCGGCGTCGGTCGCGGAGGCTTGAGGGCCCAATCCGGTACGCCTTAACGTGCTGACCGCGCCGCCAGTTCGGCGCTGCGGACCCAAATAGTGCGGTTGTCGAGTTTTTGCGTTAAAATGTTGAAATGACGACAGCGGGACGAGAGCTCGCGCCCACCTCCCAGGGCGCCGAGCCTCTCGTTCTCGCTTATGGGCTGACGAAGCTGCACCCGGCACGGGGCGGTGCGGAGCCGCTCCTGGCGGTCGCCGGGATCGACTTCGAGCTGTCACGCGGCGAGGTCTTCGGGTTCCTCGGCCCGAACGGCGCCGGCAAGTCCTCGACGATGCGGATGATCGCCTGCGTCTCGCCGCCGACGAGCGGCACGCTGCGCATCCTCGGGATGGACCCGCTGACGGACGGGAGCCGCATCCGCGCGCGGATCGGCGTCGTGCCGCAGGACGACTCGCTCGACTCGGAGCTCACCGTCCTCGAGAACCTGCTCGTCTACGGACGCTACTTCGGCTTGTCCCGAGCGATCGTGCGCGAGCGCGGCGCCGGCCTGCTCGCGTTCGCCCGCCTTGAGGACAAGGCGGGCCAGCGCGTCGAGACGCTCTCCGGGGGGATGCGCCGCCGCCTGACGATCGCGCGCTCGCTGATCAACGAGCCTGAGGTGCTGCTCCTCGACGAGCCGACGACCGGGCTCGACCCGCAGGCGCGGCACGTGCTCTGGGAGCGGCTCTTCCAGCTGAAGAGCCAGGGCGTGACGCTCATCCTCACGACGCATTACATGGACGAAGCCGAACAGCTGTGCGATCGCCTGGCCATCATGGACCACGGGAAGATCGTCGCCGAGGGCTCGCCGCGCGCGCTCATCGACGCACACGTGACCCGCGAGGTGCTCGAGCTCCGCTTCTCCGACGAGACGCGCGAGCGCTCGACCGCGACCGTCGCAGCGATGGCCCCGGGGCCGCTCACCCCGCGCGTCGACCTCCTGCCTGACCGGGTGCTCCTGTACACCGACGCCGGCGACGACGCGCTCGCGGCGGTCCACGCCGCGGGCCTCGAGCCGCTGACGGCGCTCGTCCGGCGGGCGAGCCTCGAGGACGTCTTCCTCACGCTCACCGGCCGGAGCCTCGTCGAATGACCGCAGCGGTCCTGCCGTCGTTCCGCGCCTTCTCGTATCACTGGCTGCTCTACAGGCGGACGTGGAAGGGCTCGATCGTGATCGGGCTCGTCAACCCGCTCCTGTTCCTGACGGGGATCGGGATCGGCATCGGCAAGCTGATCGACGCCAACTCCGGCGGGGTCGACGGGGTCGACTATCTCGCCTGGCTCGCGCCGGGCGTCCTCGCGGCCTCGGCGATGCAGATGGCCTTCGCGGGCGGCGGCTTCGCAGCGTTTCGCGAGGCGACCCCGGAGGGCAGCTACGCCTCCGCGGCGGCCACGCCGCTCTCGCCGACGGACATCATGGTCGGCCAGCAGCTCTTCGCGACGGCGCGGGTCGCGCTGCTGAGCGCGGGCTTCGTCGTCGTCCAGGTCGCGCTGAGCGCGGCGCCGTCGCTCTCCGGCGCCGCACTGGCCGTGCCGGCGGCCTGTCTCACGGGGATCGCGTTCTCGGCGCCGATGGCCGCGTGGGCGGTCACGGTGCGGCGCTTCACGACGCTGCAGACGGTCTTCCGGTTCATCGTCCAGCCGCTCTACCTGCTCTCCGGCACCTTCTTTCCGCTGACGAGCGCGCCGGAGTGGCTGCAGAAGCTCGCGTACCTGTCGCCGCTGTGGCACGGCGTCCAGCTCTGCCGGGGGCTCAGCCTCGGGACGCTGACGGCGAGGCAGCTGCTCGTCCACGGCTCCGTCCTGATCGTGCTCGCCGCCGGCGGGCTGATCGTCGCGCGAGTCACCTACCGGCGGCGGCTCCACCAGTGAGCTCGGCAGCGCTCCGCGACGCCTTCGCGCGGCCGGGCCGGATCGGCGCGCGCCCGCTCCTCCAGCGCCAGGTCTACGTCTACCGCCGCAGCTGGGCCGAGCTCGTCGCCGCGGTCGTCGAGCCGCTCATGTACCTGCTGACGCTCGGGGTCGGCCTCGGCAAGCTGGTCGGCCACGCACCGGGCCTTCCCAACGTGTCGTACGCCGCCTACGTCGCGCCCGGCCTGCTGGCGATGGCGGTCATGAACGCGGCCACGAACGAGACGCTCTTCGGCGCCTTCTCCCGGCTGCGCATGGAGAAGCTCTACGACGTGGTCATCGCCACGCCGATGTCGATCGGCGAGCTCGCGCGGGGCGAGCTCTGGTGGGCGACGATCCGCGGCGTCCTCGCCGGCTCGGGCTTCCTGGCTGTGATGCTGGCCTTCGGGCTCGTGCACTCCGGCTGGGCGGTGCTGATCGTGCCCGCGTGTACGCTCGTGGCGCTGGCCTTCGCGGCCGCCGGGCTGATCGTCGCCACGTACATCCGCGACTTCAACGACTTCCAGTGGGTGCAGCTCGTGATGCTGCCGATGTTCCTGTTCGCGACCACGTTCTATCCGCTCTCCGTGTATCCGCGGGCAGTTCAGATCGCAGTCGAGTGCCTGCCGCTCTATCACTCGATCAACCTGATGCGCGAGCCGGCGCTCGGGACGCTGGGGAGCGGAGCCGCCGTCGCGCTCGTCTACCTCGCCGTCATGACGGTCGCGTGCTGGTGGTTCGCCGTCCGCCGGCTGCGGCGCGTGCTAATTCGCTGAGGCAGCGAGCCCGACGGGACAGGACACGCCCGTCCCGCCAAGGCCGCAGTAGCCGCGCGGGTTCTTCGCGAGGTACTGCTGGTGGTACGCCTCGGCGTAGTAGAACGGCCCCGCCTGGGCGATCTCCGTGGTGATCTGCCCGTGCCCCTCCCTGGACAGCTCCGCCTGGTACACGGCCAGCGACGCCTCGACCTCGGCTCGCTGCTCCTCGTTCGTCCAGTAGATCGCTGACCGGTACTGCGAGCCGACGTCGTTGCCCTGGCGCAGGCCCTGTGTCGGGTCGTGGCCCTCCCAGAAGCGGCGCAGGATCTCCGCGCGGCTCACCTTGGCCGGGTCGAAGACGACGAGCACCGCCTCGGTGTGGTTCGTCCCGCCGGAGCAGACCTCCTCGTAGGTCGGGTTCGGCGTGACGCCGCCCGCGTAGCCGACCGCGGTCGTGTAGACGCCGGGGGTCTGCCAGAAGATCCGCTCCGCGCCCCAGAAGCAGCCGAGGCCGAGCTGGAGCTGCTCCGTCCCCTCGGGGAAGGGCGGCTCGAGCGGCGTGCCGAGGATGTCGTGGTGCAGGCCGGAGACGAGCGGCTCGTCGCGACCCGCGAGGGTCGCGTCCGGCTCGATCAGCGTGGGCGTCCTGCGGAGGAGGTGGCGCATGTCTTTCAGGGTAGCGACCCAGACACCTCTCACGAAGCTCTCAGCCTGCGCTGCTTTGATCGGACAATGATCGATGCGCGCAACCTCACGAAGGACTACGGCGACAAACGCGCCGTCGACGACCTCAGCTTCACGATCCAGCCCGGGATCGTCACCGGCTTCCTCGGCCCGAACGGCGCCGGCAAGTCGACGACGATGCGGCTCATCCTCGGCCTCGACCGCCCCACCGGCGGCACCGTCACGGTCAACGGGAAGGCGTACCGCGACCACGCTGCGCCGCTGCACGAGGTGGGCTCGCTGCTCGAGGCCCGCTCCGTCCACACGGGGCGCTCCGCCTTCTACCACCTGCTCGCCCTGGCGCAGACGCACGGGATCCCGCGCCGCCGGGTGGACGAGCTGATCGACATGGTCGGGCTCCACGACGTGGCCCGCAAGCGCGCAGGCGGCTTCTCGCTCGGGATGGGCCAGCGGCTCGGCATCGCCTCCGCGCTGCTCGGCGACCCGCAGACCTTGATCCTCGACGAGCCGGTGAACGGCCTCGACCCGGAGGGCATCCTCTGGATCCGCAACCTGCTCAAG
>JAWVDX010000418.1:0-4032 GCA_033857015.1 Gaiellaceae bacterium | reverse complement strand
AGGTCGGAGTTCCGCTTCTTCAACTCGAGGTGATCCTCGATGACCTTCGCGAACATCGACGGGGTCTCAACCGGCATACCTGCTTCTCCTCCTAGGGGACAAGGTCGGGTCGTGCGAGGTACAAGGGCTGCATTGTAACGGGGTTGTTAAGGGCCGCAAGTCCCAATCCTCCCTTACGCACACCCTAGGGGGCAGAAATGGCCACCTATCTGCATCTTTATAGGTACGCCCTATTCGGCGCCGACGACCTCGTCACTCGTGCTCACGACCCGGTTGCGGCCGCCGCTCTTGGCCGCGTAGAGCGCCTCGTCCGCCGCTGCGATGAGATCCTCTGCGGACCGCGCCGGGGGCATGCTGGAGACGCCGAAGCTGGCCGTGATGGAGAGCTGCGTCCCGTCGTCGATCTCCATCGGGGTCGCCTCGACCGCCTGCCGGATGCGCTCGGCCAGCAGCGTGCCCCCGGCGAGGTCGGTGCCGGTGAGGATGAGGGCGAATTCCTCCCCGCCCCAGCGCCCCGCGGTGTCGATCTCGCGCACCGAGCTGTTGAGGATGCGCGCCATCTCCCGCAGGACCGTGTCGCCCGCGGGATGGCCGTGCCGGTCGTTCACGCGCTTGAAGTGGTCGATGTCGAGGAGGACGAGCGCCATCTGGCTCTGCGTGCGCGCGACGCGCGCGATCTCGGTGGCGAGCGCCTGCTCGGTGTGCCGGCGGTTGGCAAGGCCGGTGAGCCCGTCGACGAGCGCCTGCCGCTCGACGATGCGGTGGAGGCGCGCGTTCTCCAGGGCAACTGCGGCGTGCCCGCACAGCAGGGCCGCAGTCTCGAGGTCCTCGGCGCCGAACTGCTCGCCGAAGAGCACGAGGTGCCCGAAGCTCTCCCGCCCCGCGAGCAGCGGCCACTCGATCCGCTCCCGCGCCCCCTCGAGGTCGCCCCAGCTGAACGTCTCGCCACCTGGGCCGGTCACGGTGCCGCCGTCGGCGTCGGTCGCGTCGACGGCCGACTCGACGATCACCCGGAGCAGCTGGTCGATGTCGTTGGAGGCACCCAGTCCTTCGCCGAAGCGGAGCGTCGCGTCACGCAGGCGCCTGCGCTCGGCATCCACCTCTTCCAGGCGGGCCTGGAGCTGGCCCGCCATCTCGTTGAACACGGCCCCGAGCTGGGCCAGCTCGTCGCGCCCGCGCACGGGGACGCGGCGGTCGAGGTGGCCGCGCGCGATCGCGTTCGCCGCGCTGGCGAGCTCGCCCACGGTGCGGACGATGGTGCGCCCCTCGAGGAAGGCCGCGAGCGCGACCAGCACGAGCAGGCCGAGCACGCCGAGCGCCAGGCGCTTCTCGAGCCGTGCGACGGGCGCGTCGATGCGGCTGCGCGGGACGAGCAGCACCAGGGAGCCGCCGCCCGCGCCGAGCGAGGTCGCGACGGCACGCTCGCGATGGCCGTCGAAGAGGACGTCGGCGGGCGTCCTGGCGGGCAAGGCGAGCGGGCCCTGCACGCCGTCGCTCGCGAGCGCACGGCCGTTGTGCGCGTAGGCGAGGCGCTGGCCGCCGACGAGGCCCGACCCGGCGACGATCCGGGCCAGCTCGGCCGCGGTGAAGCGCACCGAGACCAGGAGGACACCGAGCTGCTTGCCGCCCGACATCACCTCGACCCGGCGCGCGGAGGCGAGCGGAGCGGGCCCGATACGGATCCCGGGGGCTTGCAGCGTCAGGTCCGGATGGGGCGCGAGGAGCTCCGTGAGCGCCACCCTGTCGCGGCGGACGAGCGCCCGCTGGAAGGCCGCGCTGCGGGCGAAGGCGGAGGCGGAGGCCAGGCTCCGGCCGACAGCGCCGCTATAAGTGGCTTGAGCGGCGCGCACGCCGGCGAACAGCTCCGCATCCACGCGTCTCGTCTCGCTCTGGCGGACGACGTCGCGCACGCCGAGGAAACCCGCAAGTAGAGGAACGAGGACGAGCAGGGAAAAGTACGCAACGAGCTTGAAGCGGAAGCTCAACAACTCCGTTGTCCCTCTAATGGGTGAGGCTCAGAACGTCGATAAGGGGAGAGAATGGCCAGGGATGAGGGGACAGGGTTGAGGCTGGCAAAAGCACGGGTCACCGCTGCGCTGCTGCTCGTTGCGGCGGCAGGGACGGCGTTCGCGGTCCCGCGCCTGCTCGTGCGCGCACAGCCGCGCACCCAGGCGGAGCGCCCGCCGGCGGCCTTCTCCATCGGCCCGGGGCCGATCAAGGTCATCCGGGTCTCCCCTTCGCTGCTCACGCCTACTCTTTCCCCCTCGTTCCTCTCTCTCCCTAAGCATGCCCAACGAACAGCAGTTCTGACCATCCCCCAGCGCGGGGCTTTGCCGTTCGAGCCCGTTCCCGCGCCGCAAGGGCAGCCCGCGGAGCCTGTCGCGGCCAACCCTGCGCCGGCGCCTCGGCCGACGCCGGCTCCGAATCCGACTCCCACTCCGGCTGTGACGCCGGCAGCGCCGTCCGGCGCAGTCCTCGCCGCCGGGCCGGTCACGAAGGCCGCCGTCGCGCCGGCCGTGGCGAAGGACAAGCCGCGCAGCAAGCCCGTGCCGACGCCGACACCGACACCGACGCCGCCGCAGAGCCCCGAATCGCCGTCGTCCCCGTCGCCGGGAGGCAAGACGAAGAAGCCGAAGCAAGGGCCGAAGAACAAGATTCGGGGTCCCAAGCGTGATACGCCGTCGCTCCCGCCGCCGCCGAAGGCCACCCCGGACGAGCCGGGCGACGAGTCAGGCGCCGACCAGACGACCACCCCGCCTGTCGTCGAGGACCCGCCGAGCGACGCGACAGGGAACGACCAGAGCCAGGGCCAGGACGAGGGAAAGAAGCAGAAGGCCGACGACGGCAGCGGGGACAAGGGACACGGCAATGGCAACGGCAACAACGGAAACGGCAACGGCGCCAACGGGAACGGGAACGGCAAGAAGAAGTAGGCTCTAGGGCGTGCCGCGCCTTCGCCGCCTCCTGCGCCGCGACCCGATCGCGATCGCACTCACCGCGTACGACTTCTGGCGCCGGCTGCCGCCGAAGCAGCGCAAGCGGGCCCTGAAGCTCGCCCGCAAGCACGGGCCGCGGCTCGCCGTGAAGGCGATCCGCCTCAAGACGCGCAAGCCTCCGCGCTAGGAAAGAACGTCGCGCACGATCCGCTCCTGCTCCTGCAGGTGCGCGGTCGGATACCCCTCGCTCGGGCTCGCCCGCCAGGGGCGGCCCGCATAGCGCAGCGGGACGTGGGAGGGCTTCGCCTCCTCGAGGCGGTGGCGGATCGCCCGCCAGGGGCCCATGTTCTGCGGCTCCTCCTGGGCCCAGACGATCTCCTCGAGCGCGGGATAGCGGGCGACGAGCTCCGCGGTGTGCTCACGCGGGAACGGGTACAGCAGCTCGACGCGCGCGACCGCGACGTCCTGCGCGGCGGCATACGCCTCGTGCCCCACGATGTCGTAGTAGAGCTTCCCGGAGCAGAGCACGAGCCGGCGCACCGCGTCCTTGTCGGGACGCGGGTCGTCGATGACCCGCTGGAAGCCGCCGTTCGCCAGCTCCTCCAGCGTCGAGGAGGCCTGACGCAGGCGCAGCAGCCCCTTCGGCGTCATCACCACGAGCGGGCGCGCCGCCGGATAGAGCGCCTGACGGCGCAGCAGATGGAAGTACTGCGCGGCGGTCGTGCAGTTCGCGATGCGGATGTTCTCCTGCGCGGCCAGCTGAAGGAAGCGCTCGAGCCGGGCGGAGGAGTGCTCGGGGCCGTTCCCCTCGTAGCCGTGCGGCAGCAGCAGCGTGAGCCGTGAGCTCTCCCGCCACTTGGAGAGCCCTGACACGACGAACTGGTCGATCAGGATCTGCGCCCCGTTCACGAAGTCGCCGAACTGCGCCTCCCAGACGACGAGCGCGTGCGGCACCTCGGTGGCGTACCCGTACTCGAAGCCGACGCAGGCGAGCTCGGAGAGCGGCGAGTTGTGCACCTCGAACGAGGCCTGCGCGCCCTCGAGATGCTGCATCGGCGTGTAGGTCTCGCCGGTGTGCACGTCGTGCAGCACGAGG
>JAWVDX010000417.1:0-6789 GCA_033857015.1 Gaiellaceae bacterium | reverse complement strand
GCGCGATGGCGGAGCTCGCCGAGCTCCCGGTGAACATCCGCTGGGAGGCGGAGATGGGGCCGATGATGGAGGTCGCGCACGACTACAGCGGCGCGAGCGACGACCGCATGGCGATCATCTTCCGGCTGTAGCGGCGCTCAGCTGGTTGGCGAAGAGCTCGCGCAGCCACCTCAGCTGCTCTGCCTGCTGGAACCCTTCGCCGCCTTCGTGGTCGTTGTACGGGTAGACGCGGATCGCTTTCGGGCCCGCGTAGGCGTTGAAGGCGGCATACACCGTCGAGGGCGGACAGACCTGGTCCATCAGGGCGACGGAGAAGAGCGCCGGTGTGTTGGCACGGCGGCTGAGGAGCGCGCAGTCGAAGTACGAGAGCGTTCTGAGCGCTTCTTCCCGCCGGTCCCGGTGCACCTTCAGGTACTGGGTGATCTCCGCGTAGGGAGTGCGATCCGTGATCTCGATCGCCCGCTCCCAGTTGCACGGGCCTGGGACGTCCGGCAGCACCGCGGCAACGTCGTTCAGGAGCCCGGCCATGGCCAGGGCGATGCCACCGCCCTGACTGACGCCGGCGACGACGACGTGAGCGCCGTCGATCGCGTCGTGTTGGCGAACGGCCGCGACGGCTCGGATGGCGTCGACGAAGACGCGCCGGTAGTAGTACTCGTGCGGGTCGAGAATCCCACGGGTCATGAAACCGGGGTGAGCCGGGCCCGAGCCGGTCGGGTCCGGGGTGTCGCCTGTCGACCAACCGCTTCCTTGACCCCTCGTATCCATGACGAGATGCGCGTAGCCGGCGGTGGCCCAGAACACGGACTCGTGGGGAAGGCCGCGCCCGCCCCCGTAGCCCTGGTACTGGACGACGGCGGGGAGCTTGCCCGTCCCTGTCCTCAACGCGACGCGCGGGATGTGCAGCCACCCGCGGATCCGGTCGCCGCCGAAGCCGTTGAAGCTCACGTCCCACGTCCGCACAGCCAGGAGACCGCTCTCGACCGGCTCCAGGCGAACGTCGAGCTCGTGCTCGCGTGCGTCGTCGAGCGTGCTCGCCCAGAACGCGTCGAAGTCCTCAGGCTCGCGCAGGTCCGGCGCGTACCGCTGGAGCTCGTCGAGCGGGAGATCGAACGTCGGCACCGTCAGGTTCCGCCGGCCCGTACGTAGGCCTTGATCGTCGCAAGCGGAGATGGAGCGCCGATCTGCGCTGGGCGGACCCGATACGCCCCCACCGCCGCCGGAACGACAAAGGTCTCGGCGTGATGGACGAGCAGCGGGTCGAAGGCGTCGGTCGGGCTTTCGACGATCGCCTCTTCGCCCTCGACGAGGTTGAGGACGTTGAGCGTGCCCGCCGTGTCGTGCTCGACCGGCCCAGCGGACCAGTGACGCCGCGTCTCGATGAACTCGAGTGGATGCAGGCCGGTCGACTCCTCGGGCCAGGACTCGCCGCGCCCGAGTGGGAGCATGCGGTTGATCAGGTTCTGCCGCACCCAGTCGCTGGTGCGGTCCCACTGGATGTTGGCGAGACCGTGCTCGAGGTGGATCGGCCGCGCCTTTCCGTCGAGCCCGAGACGCTCCCAATCCCAGAGCTTGAAGGTGAAGATGTAGGGGGTCGCGCTGATCTCGAGCACGACGGTGTCCTTGCCCGAGCAATGCACCGTTCCGGCCGGGATCGAGAAGTGGTCGTGCTTGCGTGCCGGCCAAGCGTTGACGTGCTCGGCGACAGGGAACGGCGGCCCGCCGTTCTGTGCGGCGCGCAGGTCGCGTTCAAAGCGTGCCGGGGAGGAGCGCTCGGTGAGGCCGAGGTAGACGACTGCGCCGGGCTTGGCGTCGAGGAGGTAGTAGCTCTCATCCTGCGTGTATGACATGCCGAAGCGCTCGCGGATGTAGTCCCGCAGGGGATGGACCTGGAGTGAGAGGTTGCCGCCGTCCATCGTGTCGAGCAGGTCGAAGCGGATCGGGAACTCGGCCCCGAAGCTGGCGTGGACGTGCTGTCCCAACAGCTGCTCGGGATGCTGGTGGACGAGGGGAAGCGCCGGCGCGTGGAGACGGCGAGAGCCGAAGCCGAAGAGCAGGCTGTTCTCCTCGGGGACGCAGTCGAAGCACCAGGCGAAGTTCTCGGGCTCGTCCGGCAGATCGAAGCGGCGGCGCATCCACTCGCCGCCCCAGGGGCCCGGATCGAAGAACGGGACCAGCCGGAACGGGCGCACGGAGAGCGACTGCAAGGCGCCACGAAAGAGATCGCCGCGGACCAGCCGCGGAACGTCCGCCACATTCGCGTCGAGGTAGTAGTCGATGCGCTCGAAGAGCTGCGTTCGATGACGGTCCGCGATCCGCCAGTCGACGAAGAAGGCACGTTTGTACAGCGCAGCCGGCGAAGCGCCGGCGTTATCCGCCCCGAGGTTGCCGAGCTCGTGACGCCGTTGGCGTTGCTGGACCTCCCAACGGGTCAGGTCGGCGTAGACGAGGAGATCGGCGTTCGGCGCGACGAGCGTCGCACCGGTCCCGATGACCAGCAGCACGCCCTTCCTGTGCGCGGTTGCTTGCCGGCGCAGGAGCTCGACGGTGTCTGGCTGGAAGAGCGAGTCGAGCTCGAGCGGACAGAGGTAGCCGAAGACGGGATCGTCGCCGAGGTAAGGCGCGAGCACTGTCGCAAGCGCACGGCTCGGGAGCAGCGCGTCTTCCGCGTCGACGACGACATCGGGAGCCAGACCCGCCACGAGGGCCCGCCGCAACTGTGGGACGTCGACACCGGGGTAGCACTCGACCGCGACGACGACCCCCTCCCGCTCCCGCACCCGCGCGTCGAGCAGTGGGAGGATCTCTGCCCAGCCTTCGCTGAGGTCGCCCGAATCGGTGCTGACGCGCACGGTCGGGTACTTGTCGTAGCGGCTGGCACTCACGCGCTGAGCCCGAGCAGCGGGATCGCGCCGTAGAGCGACGCCTCGTCGCCGAGCACGGCTCGCTCGACCCGCACCGTGCGGCCGGGTGTCCACGCCCGCGCCGCGACATGCTCGCGAAGCCGCGGGAGAATCTCTTCCGCCCGTTGCATCACGCCGCCGCCGACGACGACCACCTCAGGGTCGTAGGCATGGATCAGCGCGACTGCCAGCGTCCCCCACACCGCACACGAGTGCTCGAGGATCTCGCGCGCGACCCGATCTCCGTCGTCGTAGTGGCGGAACAGCGTGCGGTAGTCGATCCCGGGCTCGGCTGCAAGCGGGCTCGTCGAGAATCCGGGCCAGTCGGCGCAGACTGCTGGGAGCGCCTGCGTCGATGCCTCTGCCTCTGCGCAGCCGTGCCCGCCGCAGCCGCATGGCCGGCCGTCCACGCTGATCGGCGTGTGGCCGCTGACGGTGCCGGCCTGGCCGTGCTTCGTGGGGAGCGGGCGGCCGGCGACGAGCGCGGCGCCGCCGATGCCGGTTCCGAGCGTGATCATCACGGCGTCATCGCAGCCTCGGGCGGCGCCGGCCCACCGCTCCCCGAGCAGCGCCTGCAGGGCATCGTTGGCCACGGTGAGAGGCAGGCCGAAGGTCGCAAGCGCCCACGCCGGGAGGTCGCATGCGGTCGCATCGTCGAACTTTCCGCGCGGCGTGGAGAGGACCTGGCCGGTCGCCGTGTCGACGGTCCCACAGACGGCGAGCGAGATGCCGACGCAGTCGCGCACCTCCCGGCCTTCTGCGACGAGGAGCGCCTCGATATCGGACGCAACCGCGGCGAGCGTCGGCAGCAGCTCGCCTTCGACGCCGCGGCGCATCGCCCTGATGACCCCGCTCTTATCGACGAGGGCGGAGATGGCGTGGCTGCCTCCGACCTCGATGGCGATCCCGAGTGGCCGATCGCCGTCGAGAGGCTTCACTCAGCGGGAAGCGATCCCGAGCCTGCAGCTCGTCCGTTCGTCGTCACCGGCCAGGCCAGAACGGGCTGGCGGAACCTCTCTCCGTGCTCCCGCACGACGTCGCCGTCGAGCCGGTCGAGCGCTACGAGGCCGTAGCGAAGACGAATGCGTCCGTATTGAAGGCGGGGGAAGTTCGTATCCCAGTAGTTGTTGATCGGCCAGGCGAGGAGGAGCGGGTCTGCCGGACGCGCGATCGCATCGACCGGCGCTCCGAAGTGGAAGTCTCCGAACTGGACGAGAGGCGCGTCTGGGCACAGGAGCGCGACCGCACCGCTCTCGTCTCCCATGGCGGCCATCGTCTCGACGGCGGCCCAGTTGCGGCAGGCACCCGGAAGCTGGTCCTCGTCGACCAGGATGGTCTCGCCGGCACTGTCGAAGCAGGCGGCCCAGCCGGCGGCGAGGGCCAATGGCAGGGCGAAGTAGATTCCTTGCGGCTCGGGGTTGGGCTCGAGCTCGAGCTCGGCCTCGAAGCGGATGATCGGGTCGTCCGGCAGGATCGAAAGCCGCTGGACGAGGTGCCGGAAGCCCGGCGCTTGCAGCCTCCGCTCGAGTGTGATGCGCGTCGGCGACTCGTGAATGTCGAGCTGCAGCAGGCGCGTCGGCGTCTCTCGTACAGGCGCCCAGCCCTGCCAGCAGGAGATGTCGACCTTCTCGTTGTCCAGGTCGCGCTGGTAGTAGGCGTAGCGGCCGTTCGCGCTCAGACCGTCGGTCCGCTCGCGCACGACCGCGAACAGATCGATCCCCGGCCTAGGTGCGAGCAGCTCGCGATCGCGCACGAGATCGACGAGGGAGACGACCTGGCCGGAGCTCGGCTCGTAGCGAAGGCGGTAGAGCGAGGACTCGATGACCCCGATGCGACGCGCATGGTTGGCGATCATCGCGCGGTTCAGCTCGCGCCGCTCGACCGCGTCCCCGTCGAGTCGATGGACGAGGGCCGTCGAGGGTGGAGAGGGGAGCTCGTCGAGGGGGATCGATCGCCAGGAGAGCGGCGGCAAGTCGATCCGTCCGAATACACGCGCACCTTCGGTCGCCGAGCCGTCCCAGCGCGGCCGGCCTTCATAGGCCATTCGGCTCGCCCTGTAGGTGCGCTCACTCGACAGGTCGATGCGGGACGCCTCGTAAGCATGCTCTCCGAGCCCGTCGGGCTCGAAGAACCATGCCTCGGGCAACTCGGGGTAGACGCTGATCGGGTTCGGGCTCGGATTGCACAGAAGCACTCGCGTGACGCCCTTGTCGGCGACAGGGTTGCCGGCCAGCCGCTCGAGGGCGTCCATCACCGCGAACGACGCGAGCTCGTGGCCCTCGTGGGCGGGCGCCTGTTTGAGCAGCTCGGTCGTCTGAGTCAGCGGATGCTCGTCTGCCGTGTCCCAGTAGCCAAAGGTGTGCTCGTCATAGAGGTCGATGCGCTCCAGCGCCTGCCCGATGACGGCATGGGCCCGTGCGCCGGCGATCCTCGACGCGGCGGCGGCGAGAACCTTCGCTCGCTGGTTGAGCGAAGTGGCTCCCGGCGCGCTGCCGTAGCCGAAGCTCCAGTAGTCGGTCCAGTCGCCGCGCAGCACCGGCAGCTCGTCGTCTGGAATCGTGAGCGCGCGCTCGCGGAGGTCGTCGAACGTTGCGTAGCGCACGCGCGGGCCCAGCTCGGCTTCGTTCCACCGCCGCACGAGGTCCGGCACGAAGGGGTTCGGCGGCGCGTTGTCCCAGAGGATCGGGGAGCACGTTGTCGTCAGGTACACGAACGGGAGCGGGTACGCGCGTTCGCGGAGCCTTTCGGCGAGCGACGACCAGCCCTCCGCCATCCGATCCACCGAGTCGTCCCAGGCCTGAAGCAGCTGATCGAACATCGTGTAGTGGTGACCGTTGAAGACCCGCAGCTTCCTGCCTGAGGGGGCTTCCCACATGAACATCCCCGGGCGAGGCTGTACAGCCCGCCCGAGGTGCGGGTTCACGGCCATGACGAAGAGATCGACGCCGTTGTCGAGGAGCGCGTCCGCAAGCGCCCAGAGGACGCCGTTGACATCGTGCTGGCAAGCGACGCGAATGGGCTCGCCCGTGAGCGCTTCGAGCTCAGCCTTGCCATCGAGGAGCCGCCCGAGGCCGGCGCGGTCGATGGCGGAGGAGATGTGCCAACGCAAGGCAGAGAGCCCGATGCGCTGCTCGCGATGGAGCGTCTTGAAGCGCTCGACGTAGTCTGACGAGGCCTGCGCCAGCCAGCGGCGGACCGGCTCGGTTGCCTCGCAGGTCCATTTCGGCCGATGGTCGGCCGGCAGGTCGCGAGTCTGCTCGAGCCAGTCGAGCGCCTGCGAGATGAACTCGCCTTGCAGCTCCCACAGCACCGGCTGTGAGTGCGTGTAGCCCACGTCGAGATGGCTGTGGTGGAGGAGGAGGATCTCGTCGATCGCCACCGGCAGCGCAGCGCTCGGGCGAGGATCCTGCTCCGGCTCGGCGAACCGGATCGTCATGCGCTGCGCCCCACGGCGTTCGCCGGGTGCGGCGTGTCCGACGGCCGC
Organism: Gaiellaceae bacterium; assembly: GCA_033857015.1. GTDB lineage: Bacteria > Actinomycetota > Thermoleophilia > Gaiellales > Gaiellaceae > JAWVDX01. Next base: position 402 of record JAWVDX010000417.1, on the reverse strand, counting down.
TGGTCGTCGCGCCACGCGAGTGCCAGACCTGTCTCGGGGTCGAAGAGGTGCACTTTCCTGACGTCGAAGTCGACGGTGACGCGGTCCCCCACGCGCGCGCTCGCGTCCGCGCCGAGACGCGCGACGATGCGTGCCTGCCTCGCTCGAGCCTCGTTCGCGAGCCCGTCCAGGACGACCTGATCCGTGTCCGCGACGATCTCGCGCACGTCGTCGGTGACGAGCGGAGCAGCCTCCGCCTCCAGATGGACGATCACCTCGGCGCCGAGGTCCTCCACGTGGACGACCTGCGCCGGCAGCCCGGTGCCGCCCAGGCGGATGTCCTCCGGGCGGACGCCGAGCGCGAGCCGGCGGCCTTCCGCCTGCGCGAGCACGCCCGACGAGAGCGGGAGGCGATACACGCCG
>JAWVDX010000416.1:0-6062 GCA_033857015.1 Gaiellaceae bacterium | reverse complement strand
ATCGCCGGCCAGGCGAGACGCTGCGCGGGCGTCGGGGCCGCGAATGCACCCTCGAACCACGCGCGCGTCCCGGGGCTGAACGAGGCGAGCGGATCCATGCCTGGAGGGTACCGTGTACGAACGTTCGTTCGCTAGTCTCCCGGGTGGACATGTCCACTCGGATCCAGCTCCGCGGCATCAGCGGCGCCGGGAAGACCACCCTCGCGCGGGAGCTCGCCACCCGGCTCGGCGTGCCGCACATCGAGCTCGACGCGCTCGTCCACGGCCCGAACTGGACCGAGGCGAGCGCCGAGGAGCTCCGCGCGCAGCTGGTGCCCCTCCTCGCGCGCGACTCCTGGGTGGTCGACGGGAACTACACCTCGAAGCTCGGGACGCTCATCGCCGAGCGCGCCGACCTCGTGATCTGGCTCGACCTGCCGCTGCGCGTCTGCCTCCTGCGCCTGCTGCGCCGTACGCTGGCACGACTCTACGACCGAGAGGAGCTCTGGAACGGCAACCGCCAGACCTGGCGGGGCGCGTTCTGGGGACGCGACTCGCTCTTCGCCTACGCCGTGCGCAGCCACCGGCGGATGCGCCGCCGGCTGCCGAGGGAGGTGGCCGCATCGAAGCTCGTGCGCGTCTGCTCCTCCGCAGAAGCTCAAGGTTTGGTCAAGAGCCGCTTCACCCCCGCGAGCTGAGGGCATACGTCTCGCCAGCCGGAAGCTCTCCGGTGACGACCAAGGGGGAACTCATGAATCACCGCCGTTCCGTCCTGCGCAGGACGGTGGGAGCCGTCGCCGCGCTCAGCGTGCTCTGCGTGCTGGCTGCACAGGCAACCGCCGGCACCTCGGCCCTGCAGGCCCCGCGCGCCGCGGCGGCAGCAACACCGCTCCAGATCTACGGAGCGTGGCACTGCGGGAGCGACTTCTGCACCTGGGCCACGACCCGCAACACCGCGCCGGGCGGCGAGTTCGACGTCGCGAACCACTGGCTGATCGACCGGGGGAACGGGCAGCCGTCCGTGAACCTGGTCGTGCTCGCGTTCGTCGACCCGCTCAAGCTCCTGAACGGGACGAACGACAGCGGCACCGTGAACGGGGTGCCGCGCGGGATGAACGCCGGAGTCGTGCAGTACTTCACGAGCCACAACATCCGCGTGATGCTCTCCATCGGCGGGATCACCTACACGGACGCCTGGAACACGGCGCTCGCGTCCGATCCGGTCAGGCTCGCGGACAACGCGGTCGCGGCCGCGAAGGCGCTCGGCGTCGGGATCGAGATCGACTACGAGAACAGCTCCAGCCCGAACCTCACGGGCCTGCAGTCCTTCGTGACCGAGTACCGCCGGCTGCTGCCGTACGACGCCAGCGGGGCGAACCCGGCGGCCCGGCTCACGATCGACGTCGCTGCCGGCGACCGCTGGCTGATCGCGCTCGACCGTTACGCCACGCAGAACTGGCTGACGACCGCCAACCCGGTGCTCGACTACGCGAACGCGATGGTGCCGAGCCGTCAGCCTTCCACGAGCGGCGCAACCTCGAACTGGCAGGAGCACATCGACGGGAAGCCGCAGTACAGCCCACCGATCCCGCCGCTCGCGCCGGCGAAGTTCACCGGGTCGCTCTACGTCACCGACTCGAGCAGGCCGATCCCGGAGTGCACCACCTTCGCGAGCTCGCTCCAGAAGTCGACGGGAAGCTGGCTGCAGAGCGCGGCGCCGAACGGTGCCGGCACGACGCCGGGGCTGCTCGGCTACATGTTCTGGGCGGCCGAGCGGCCGTCGACGCGGAACGTCTCGACCACGCCGCCGAACACCTGCGAGGGCGGCGTCGGAGTCGGCGCGACGACGTACGCGATCCCGCTGCCGATGCCGGCGTTGCGTCAGAGCTAGACACGTGCCTAGCGGGCGGTCCGCTCCGCGGGCCGCCCGTCTACGCGCCGGGCTTCGCCGTCATGGCCCAGATGGCGACGACGTACGCGACGAGCATCAGGCCCGTCAGGACCGTCACGGTGCGAGCGAGACCGCCTGTGGTCGGCTTCTTCGCGGCGCGCCAGGCGAGGATGCAGGTGATGATCAGGAGGAGCGCGCCCAGGTCGGAGATGATGAAGCCGACGCCGACCCAGTCGGGATCCTTGCCGCCGCTCCCGATCTCGCGGTCGTAGATCCACTGCGCGTCGATCCGCATCAGCAGGTACGAGGGGATTCCCGCGATGAGCAGGGTCCGGAACGCGAAGCGCCGCAGCGTCGCCGACCCGTCCCCTCCGCGCCAGGCGTAGAGCAGCGCCGTGAGCGCCGCGACCAGCGCTCCGACGAGCAGCATCGCGCCGAGCACGTGCAGGAAGAGCGGGAAGTCGAGCGAGTTGGGCCGCAGCATCGCCAGCACGTCAGGCCCCCGGCTTGAAGATCATCAGGACGAGCAGCCCGAGCACCGCGGCTGTCGTCACGAGGTGGAAGACGAGCGGCCGCGCCGCGTGCAGCTCCGCGCGCAGCTCCGGGCTGGGCTCGAGCCGACCCTCGGCGACGAGCTCCTGCGCGCGCTTCTGGATCCGCATGTACTCCTTGCCGGCAGCCGCGCCCGCGCCGCCGGCTACGGCCCAGAGCACGTAGGCGCCGATGAGCCAGCCGTCCCAGGGGTGGTACTCGGGCAGCCGGATCGCGAGCCAGACCCCGAGCACGAGCACGAGGACGGTGCCCGCCTGGACGAGGATGTTCGCCGGATCGCCGACGCGGAAGACCGCCACGGCCTCGGCCGGGCGATCGATGCGCCGCCCGACGATCACCAGGATCGTGAAGACGGTGATCGCGGCCACGACGGCGAACGCCGCGGCGACGTGAAGGAAGAGCAGCCAGTCGTTCAGGCTCACGACGCGGAGGATGCCAGGTCACCCGGCCGGCAGGCAAGCGCACGCGCCGGATACGCTCTCCCCGTGCCGGATCGCCTCTACTTCACCGACTCGGACGAGGCCAACGAGCTGCTCGCCCGCGAGCCGGTGGCGCTGCTCATCGGCTTCGTCCTCGACCAGCAGGTGACGGTGCAGAAGGCCTTCTCCTCGCCGCTCGAGCTGCAGCGGCGGCTCGGTACGCTGGAGCCGGCGCGCATCGCGGCGACCGACCCGGCCGAGCTCGACCGGATCTTCCGCGAGAAGCCGGCGCTGCACCGCTTCCCCGGGACGATGGCCGAGCGGACGCAGGCGCTCTGCGAGGCCCTCGTCGCCGACTACGGCGGCGATGCCACCCGCATCTGGCGCGACGCGGTCGACGCGCGCGACCTCGAGCGCCGCCTCCTCGCCCTCCCCGGGATCGGCCCGATGAAGGTGCGTTCGCTCCTCGCGATCCTCGGCAAGCGCTTCGGGATCAAGCCCGCCGGCTGGGACGAGGTGGCGCCGTCGCATCACACGCTCGGCGACGTGGACTCGCCGGAGGCGCTGGCCGCCTACCAGGCCGCGAAGCGCGCCTACAAGGCGCAGCTCCGTCAGACCAAGTAGTAGAGGAGCAACGACAGCCCGAGCACGAAGGCGACGAGCGCGCCGACCACGATCGTGACGCCGGTCAGCGCGAGCATCGGCGTCTCGTCCGCCTGACCGTGGCTCGCCTTCTCGAGGGCGCGGCTCACCGGCCGCTCCTGCTCGTGGGTGGTGTCGTGCCCGGACATGTCCTCGCCCTACCCCGGCTCTCCGCACGCGTAACCGGAGCGGATCTGGAGCGCGCCGGCCCGAATCCCTATCGTTCGCGCCCATGGTCGAGGTCCGGACACTCACCGACGGCGGCCAGACGGCTGCGGAGATCGCCCGCGAGATCGCGGCGTTCCTGCAGGGCGCGACGACGTCCCTCGAGCTCGCGCTCTACGACCTCAAGCTCGGCCACGAGAGCGGGCAGATCGTCGTGCCGGCGCTCCTCGAGCTCGAGCGCAAGGGCATCGCCGTCCGGATCGTCTTCAACAAGGACTACCCCGGCGGCGTGCCGGTGCCGCCGCCGCCCCAGGCCGAGTGGTACTCCATCGACCAGATCCCGGTGCCGACCCGCGCCGTCCCCGGCGTGCCCGACCTGATGCACCACAAGTACGTGATCCGCGACCGCGCCTCCGTCCTCACCGGGTCGACGAACTGGACGGACGACTCCTGGACCCGCGAGGAGAACCTGATCGTCACGGTCGACTCGCCCGAGCTCGCCGAGCGCTACCTCACTGACTTCGAGCAGCTCTGGACGCGCCGCGACGTGGAGAAGAGCGGCAAGGTCGACTCGAGCCCGATCTCCGTCGGCGGCACGCTCGTCCGGCCCTGGTTCACGCCCCGCTACGGGACGGCGCTCGCCCATCGCATCGCCAGCCGTATCGGCGCGGCGCAGCAGCGGGTGCGGGTCGCCTCGCCCGTGATCACCTCCGCGCCGATCCTCGGCACGCTCGCCCAGGTGGCCGCCGACGGGAAGGTCGACCTCGCCGGCGTCGTCGATGCGACGCAGGTGCACCAGGTGCTCTACCAGTGGCACGAGAACGGGAACGCGAGCTGGAAGATCCCGGCGCTGCGCTTCCTGCTCGAGCACGGCCACATCACGGGGAAGGCGTCCACGCCTTACGGGCCCGGGACGGTGCACGACTACATGCACGCGAAGGTGACGGTCGCGGACGACACCGTCTTCATCGGCAGCTTCAACCTCTCCCACTCCGGCGAGACGAACGCCGAGAACGTCCTCGAGATCGAAGACGCTGCGCTGGCCACTCGGATGGCCGCGTTCATCGACGAGATCCGCGGCAAGTACCCGCCGGTGCGCCTCGCCCCGGAGGCTGGCACGGTGAGTCCGTGAGGGGAGCCCGGCTCGCCGGTGCCGCGTCGCTCGCTGCCGCGCTCGTCGCGGTCGGCGCGGCCCAGGCGCTGCGCCTTCCCCAGGCGCCGCGCTGCGCTGTCTTCCCCGCGTCGAACCCATGGAACCAGCGCGTCGACTCGCTCCCCGTCGCGGCGGACTCGCAGCAGATGATCGCCTCCATCGGGCTCTCGACGGGGCTGCATCCCGACTTCGGGTCGGGCCTCTGGGACGGCGCCCCGATCGGGATCCCGATCACCGTGGTCGGCAAGGGAACGCCCCGCTCGCGGGTGCAGTTCGACTATGCGGCCGAGAGCGACAGGGGGCCGTATCCCATCCCGAGGAACGTGCAGATCGAGGGCGGGCGCTCCTCCTACGGCGACCGCCACGCGCTGATCGTCGACAGGTCGACCTGCAAGCTCTACGAGCTGTATGCGCTCTACCCGAAGGCGGGCGGTGGCTGGAAGGCGGGCTCGGGCGCGATCTGGAGCCTCGCCTCGAACAGGCTGCGTCCAGCCGGCTGGACGTCCGCCGACGCGGCAGGGCTGCCGATCCTCCCGGGTCTCGCGCGCTACGACGAGGTCGCCCGCGGGCGGATCGACCACGCGCTGCGCTTCACCGTCGAGCGCACGCGCCGCGCCTACGTCTGGCCGGCGCGCCATCTCGCGAGCGACCTCACCGACCCGGCGCTCCCGCCGATGGGCCTCCGCGTCCGCCTGCGCGCCTCGTTCGACACCTCCGGCTTCCCGCGCCAGGCGCGGATCGTCCTCGACGCGCTGAAGCGGTACGGGATGCTGGTCGCCGACAACGGGTCGAGCTGGTACGTCACCGGCGCACCGGATCCGCGCTGGTCGAACGACCAGCTGCGCACGATCGGCCGCGCGAAGGGCTCCGACTTCGAGGTCGTCGACACGAGCTCGCTGCCACGCTAGGTCCAGCAGCGGCGCAGGCGCGGACGCACCTCGTCGCGGAAGTCGACGGTGATGGAGAGCTGCGCCTCGGTCGGGCGCCCGAGCGCGCGCCAGCGGGCGACGTGGATCTCGAGCTCCTCCTCCGCCTCGCCGGAGCCGTAGGCGCGGAGCTCGGAGCCCCGCGACAGGCCTCGTGCGCGAGGCCCGGGAACGGCGAGCGCCACGCTCTTGCCGTCCCGGCCGGCGATCCCGACTCCCGCCGGCCAGACGCCGAGGAGCCGTGCGCGGGGAATGCTGAGCGAGAGGTAGAGCGCGAGCGGGAGGTACGGCGCATCCGGCTCGCGCACGGAGCGGCGAGGCTTGCCGAGCAGGAG
>JAWVDX010000415.1:0-11399 GCA_033857015.1 Gaiellaceae bacterium | reverse complement strand
TCCGCTCCGGCTCGAGGTCGAGGTTGAAGCCAAGTGCCTCGAGGACGTCGGCGGAACCGGTCGCGGACGAGGCGGCACGGTTTCCGTGCTTCGCAACGCCTGCACCCGCCGCCGCGGCGACGAGCGCTGCGGCGGTCGAGATGTTGATCGTCCTCTGGCCGTCGCCGCCGGTGCCCGCCGTGTCGACGAGGTCGGTGCGTTGCGGGCGCACGTGGACGACGTGGTCGCGCATCGCCTCCGCGCAGCCGGCGATCTCGTCCGCGGTCTCGCCCTTGGCGCGCAGCGCGACGAGGAAGCCGGCGATCTGTGCCGGCGTCGTCTCGCCGGAGAAGATCTCGTTCATCACCTCGCGTGCCTCTTCGCGGGTGAAGTCGCGCCGCTCGAGGGCCTGTTGGATCGCTTCTTGAATCATCGTCCCGCCAGGAAGTTTCGCCCGATCTCGGGGCCGAGGGGCGTGAGAACCGACTCGGGATGGAACTGGACGCCGTCGAGCGGCAGCTCCTTGTGGCGCACCGCCATCACCTCGTCGTCGCCGGTGGCGGAGATCTCGAAGACGTCCGGCACCGAGAGGGCGGCGAGCGAGTGGTAGCGGCCCGCCTCGAAGTCCTGCGGCAAGCCGGCGAAGATGCCCTTCCCGTCGTGGCTGACCGGCGAGGCCTTGCCGTGCATGAGCCGCTTCGCCGCGCCGACCTCGCCGCCGAAGGCGTGGACGATCGCCTGGTGGCCCAGGCAGACACCGAGGGTCGGCGTCGTGGGGGCGAGCCGCTCCACGATCGCGATCGAGTTGCCCGCGTCCTCGGGCCGGCCGGGGCCGGGGGAGATGACGAGGTGCGACGGCGCGAGCCGCTCCGCCCCGTCTGCGTCGATCGCGTCGTTGCGGATCACGGTCACCTCGGCGCCCAGCTCGCCGAAGAGGTGCGCCAGGTTGTAGGTGAACGAGTCGTAGTTGTCGATCAGGAGAATCATCCGGGTCAGACCCTGTTAAGGCGGTCGGGGTCAGACCCCGTCCGGGTCGAAGACAGGAGTGAAACGCAATCGAGGGAGACGGGGTCAGACCCTGTTAAGACGATCGGGGTCAGACCCCGTTTGGAAATTGTTGCGGACTGGCTCACTGCTCCGCCTCCGCGAGGTCGATAGCCGCTTCGATCGCGGCGAGCTTGTTGAGGCACTCCTGGTGCTCCTCCGTCGGGTCGGAGTCGGCGACGATGCCGCCGCCCGCCTGCAGGTAGGCGATCCCGTCACGGAGGACGAGGGTGCGGATCGCGATGCACGTGTCCATCTCACCGGTCTCCGGGAAGACGTAGCCGACGGCTCCTGCGTAGATGCCGCGGCGGTAGTCCTCCAGCTCCGAGACGATCTGCATCGCCCGCACCTTGGGCGCGCCGGACACGGTGCCGGCCGGAAAGCAGGCGCGCAGCAGCTCGTATGGGCTGCGCTTCTCCTCGAGCTCGCCGACGACCTCCGAGACGAGGTGGGTCACGTGCGAGTAGCGCTCCGTCTTCATGAAGCGCTCCACCCGCACGGTCCCGGGCTTGCACACCCGCGAGAGGTCGTTGCGCCCGAGATCGACGAGCATCACGTGCTCGGCGCGGTCCTTCTCGGAGGAGAGCAGCGCCTCGACGTCGCCTTCGCCCGGCTTGATCGTCCCGGCGATCGGGTTGAGCGTCGCGCGCGCTCCCTCGCACTTCACCACTGTCTCGGGAGACGAGCCGACGAGCGCCAGATCCGGCAGCTCCAGGAGGAAGAGGTACGGGCTCGGGTTCACGCGGCGCAGCGCGCGGTAGAGCTCGAACGCCGAGGCCGAGGTGGGGCGGATCGCCCGTTGCGCCACCACGATCTGGAACGCGTCGCCGGCGCGGATGTGCTCCTTCGCGACCAGGACGCGGCGCTCGTGCTCGGCCTGGTCGGGGAACCGCCGCAGCTGGCCACGGGCGTTGCGCGTCTGCGGCACGGTCGGCGCGGGCCCGTCGAGCAGCGAGCGGACCTCTATCGGATCGCCCGCGAGCACCTCCGCGACGCCGAGCACATGGTCGAACCGGATCATCAGCTCCGGCACGACGAACTGGCTCTCCGGGAAGTCCGGCCCCGTCTCCGGCAGCGGGACGGTCGGCTCGAGCTTGGCGACGACGTCGTAGCCGAGGTAGCCGACGACCGGCTCGCCGAGCCGCTCCGCCTCCTCGAACGTGACGATCTTCCGTCCGCAGCCGACGAAGGAGTAGCGGCCCAGCCGCCCCTGATCCACCGACTCGAGCAGGAACGAGGCGCCCCCGAACGCAGCCGCGCGCAGGCGGAGATACGCCGCCAGCGGCGTGATCAGGTCGGTCGGGATCGTCGTGCGAGTCGTCGTCTGCATGCCATCGCTTCAGGTCGTCGGGACAAACAAAAAGACCCTCCGGAGGGAAGGGTCAGCGAGGGAAACGGGATGTGTCAGGCCTCAGCCCAGGCTCCCGCCCCGCTCGGTGCGCCACAGCCAGGCCCAGCTCTGCGAGGAGGAGGTCATCGCCAGCCAGCCTAGGCGACGGAGAGCGCGGGCGTCAAGCTAGCCTCTGTTGTATGGCTCGTTCGGTGATCGTCGCTGCCGTCCGCACGCCATTCGGGAAGCTCGGCGGCGCGCTGGCCGGCTACGCCGCGACGGAGCTGGGCGCCGTGGCGATCCGCGCCGCTCTCGAGCGGGCAGGCATCGTGCCGGACGAGCCGCAGTACGTGGTCATGGGCCAGGTGCTCCAGGCCGGCGCCGGGCAGGCGCCCGCCCGGCAGGCGGCGATCGGCGCCGGGCTGCCGAAGGAGACGCCCGCCGACACGATCAACAAGGTCTGCGCCTCCTCGATCCGCGCCGTGACGATCGCCGACCAGATGATCCGGGCCGGCGACGCCGAGCTCGTCGTCGCGGGCGGGATGGAGTCGATGTCGAACGCTCCGTACCTGCTCCAGAAGGCCCGCTTCGGCTACCGCATGGGGAACGGCGCCGTCGTCGACTCGCTGGTCTCCGACGGGCTCACGTCCTCGTTCGACCAGTTGCACATGATCCAGCAGGCGAGCGCGGTCGCCCGGGAGCTCGGGATCTCGCGCGAGGCCCAGGACGCCTGGGCGCTGCGCTCCCACGAGCGGGCGGTGCGCGCCCAGGACGCGGGGCTCTACGCGGACGAGCTCGTCCCGGTCGGCGACGTCGACACGGACGAGGGCCCGCGCCGCGACACCTCGCTCGAGCGGCTCGCCTCGCTGAAGCCCGTCTTCGATCCGGAAGGGACGGTCACGGCCGGGAACGCTCCCTCGGTGAACGACGGCGCCGGCTGCCTCCTCGTCGCAAGCGAGGACTTCGCGCGCAGCGGCGGTCTCGAGGTGCTCGCAACGATCGTCGCCACAGCAGCCGTCGCGGACGAGTTCGCGTGGCTCGCGCGCACCCCGGCCCGGGCGGGTCGCCTCGCGCTGGAGAAGGCGGGCCGGACGATCGAGGACGTCGACCGGATCGAGCTCAACGAGGCGTTCTCCTCGGTCGTGCTCCACTCGACCGACCTGCTCGGCGCCGACCCGGAGCGGGTCAACGTCAACGGCGGGGCGGTCGCGCTCGGCCATCCGATCGGCGCCTCGGGCGCGCGGATCCTCGCGACGCTCACCCACGAGCTACGGCGCAACGGCGGTGGGCTCGGCCTCGCCGCGATCTGCTCCGGCGGCGGCCAGGGCGACGCGATCCTTCTAGAGGTGTAGCGCCTACGCGCCGAGGACGGAGCGGTCCGCGGTAGCGCGGGCCTTCGACGCGGGCTTCTCGATCTTCTGACCCAGCTCGGCGAGCGCCTGCTCCACGAGCGGATGCAGGTCGAGGCCGTTCGCCGCGACGATCCAGGCCTTCTCCGAGTCGTGGTTGAAGCTGAAGCGCGCGTCCGCGGGCATGAGGCTGCGCAGCCGGTCGAGCACGGCCGCAAGCTGCTCGAAGGTGAGGAACACCGGCTTTCCCTGCCCGTCCTCGGCCTCGCCCATTGGCGCGCTCGAGGGCGGCAGCGGCCCGCTGGGGACGCCCATGGTGGGAGGCCCGTCCTGCACGGCGGGCTGGTAGATCGGGGGTGGCGTCGGGAGCGCTTCGCTCATGGGGTCTTTGATCGGTTCCTGGACCGCGCCGCTTGAGCCTGGCGCTTCCCGCGTATCGGCAGATGCCGGGAATTCCTCGATAGGGTGCCGCTCGTGCGGTTCGGGACCGTTCTCGTCGTCGGCGCGGGGCAGATGGGCTCTGGCATCGCACAGACCTTTGCGGCGTCGGGCCGCGCTGTCCTGCTTCACGACAGCGTCGAGGGCGCCACCGACCGGGCCCTCGCCACGATGCAGCGCAGCCTCGAGAAGCTGGCCGCCAGGGGCGGAGCGGATCCGCAAGAGACGCTCGCCCGCATTCAGGCGGTGCCGGAGCTCCGCCCCGCGGAGCTGCTCGTCGAGGCGGTCGTCGAGGACGAGGCGACGAAGCTCGCGATCTTCCGCGCCGCCGACGAGCTGCTGCCGGCGGGCGCGATCCTCGCCTCGAACACCTCCTCGATCCCGATCGGGACGCTCGCTGCGGCCACCCGGCGGCCCGAAGCGGTCGTCGGCATGCACTTCTTCAACCCGGTGCCCGTCATGGCGCTCGTCGAGGTCGTCCGCGGCCCGGGCACCGCGGACGGGACGGTCACCGCGATCGTCGAGCTGGCCCGCGAGCTCGGCAAGACCCCGGCGCTCGCGAACGACCGCCCCGGCTTCGTCTCGAACCGCATCCTCATGCCCTTCATCAACGAGGCGGTGCACGCGCTGGCGGAAGGCGTCGCCGAGGCGGAGGCGATCGACACCATCGCGAAGCTCGGCTTCAACCATCCGCTCGGCCCGCTGGCGCTCGCCGACCTGATCGGCCTCGACACCTGCGTGGCGATCATGGACGTGCTCCACGCGGGGCTGGGGGAGGAGCGGTTCGCCCCCAGCCCGCTCCTGCGCGAGCATGTGGCGGCCGGAAGGCTGGGCAGGAAGAGCGGATCAGGCTTCTACAGCTATGAGGAGAAATCACCCGTTCGAGGGGTTAGCACCGCTCCTTGAACGGAGAAACATAGACCTCTACCGCTACGAGGGGGCCGTCCGTGAAACTCCTGCTGGTCGACGACGACGAACGAGTGCGGGAGCTGCTGCGGACGACGTTCGAGCTGGCCGACGTCGAGGTCTCGGAAGCCGGCGACACCCGCGCCGCCGCACGGGCGATCGCCGACCACCCGCCCGACGCGATCGTGCTCGACGTGGCGATGCCGGGCGAGAGCGGGCTCGCGCTCTGCCGGCGGCTGAAGGACGACCCGGCAACCGCGGGCATCCCGGTCGTGCTGCTCACGGGCTCGCTGATCGGCGAGGAGGCCGCCAGGGCCGGCGCGGACGCGTTCCTGACGAAGCCGTTCAGCCCGCTCGAGCTGCTCGGCCTGATCGAGCGCTTGCCCGCCGCCGGGCGGGCGCGGGCGAGCAGGGCGGGCGATCGCGTCGACGACCAGCTCCTGCTCTACGCGGACGACATGCGCCGCCTGCTCGAGCGCGAGCGGGCGCAGCGCAAGGCGCTCGAGCGCGCCTACGTCGAGACGGTCGAGACGCTGACGACCGCGCTCGAGTCGCGGGACACCGACACCGGAGAGCACGCCCAGCGCGTCCGGCTCTACGCCGTCGTGCTGACCGACGAGGTCGATCCGAGCCTGCTCGACTCGGCGATCGAGTACGGCTTCCTCCTCCACGACGTCGGCAAGATCGGGGTGCCCGACCGCGTGTTGCTGAAGCCGGGGCCGCTCGATCCGGACGAGCGCCGCCTGATGCAGAAGCACACGCTCGTGGGCGAGCGGATGCTCCAGCACGTGGCCTGGCTCGCCGGGGCGCCGCTGGCCGTCGTGCGGTCGCACCACGAGCGCTGGGACGGGCGCGGCTATCCGGACGGGCTGCGCGGCGAGGAGATTCCGGTCGAGGCGCGGATCTTCGCGCTCGCGGACGCGCTCGACGCAGTCTCGAGCGAGCGTCCGTACCGGCGCGCCACCGCGTTCGACACCGCGGTCGAGTCGCTCATCGAGGACTCCGGCAGCCACTTCGATCCCGCCGCGGTCGACGCGCTCCGCTCGCGGAGGGAGGAGCTGCACGACATCTACCGCGAGCACGGCAACGGCAGCGCGCAGCACTCCGAGTAGGTCCAGTACCGTCCAGGCGTGGACTTCTCCCTGAGCGCGGAGCAGCGCGAGATCCAGACGCTCGCGCGCGACTTCGCCCGCGCCGAGATCGCGCCGCACGCGGCAGCCTGGGACGACGAGCACCGCTTCCCGCTCGAGCTCGTGCCGCGCCTCGCGGGCCTCGGCCTCCTCGGTGTCTGCGTCCCGGAGGAGCACGGCGGTGCGGGCGCCGACTTCCTGGCCTACGTGCTCGTCCTCGAGGAGCTCTCGCGCGCCGACGCCGGCATAGGTGTCACCGTCGCGGTGCACACGAGCGCGGCCACGCTCCCGCTCCTGCGCTTCGGCACAAAGGAGCAGATCGCGCGCTTCGTCCCGCCGCTCGCGCGCGGCGAGCGCCTCGGCGCGTTCGCCCTCACGGAGCCCGGCGCAGGCTCCGACGCAGGCTCGCTGCGCACCCTCGCCGAGCGTCAGGGCGACGCGTACCGGCTGAACGGCGCGAAGCAGTGGATCACCAACGGCAGTCACGCGGACACCTTCCTCCTCTTCGCGCGCACCGACCCTACGACGAAGAGCGCGCGCGGCATCTCCGCCTTCGTCGTCGACAAGGAGCACGTGCGGGTCACGCGGGAGGAGCGCAAGCTGGGGGTGCGCTCCTCGTCCACGGCGGACCTCGTCCTCGAGGACGTGTCCGTTCCCGCCGACCGGCTGCTCGGAGAGGAGCACCGCGGCTTCGCGATCGCCCTCGCCACGCTCGACGGCGGGCGGATCGGGATCGCTGCGCAGGCGCTCGGCATCGCGCAGGCCGCCTACGAGGTCGCGCGGGCCTACGCCCTCGAGCGCCGCCAGTTCGGCCAGCGCATCGCCGACTTCCAGGCGATCCAGTGGAAGCTCGCCGACATGGCCGTCGAGCTCGATGCGGCACGCTTGCTCGTCTACCGCGCAGCGTGGCGCAAGGATCAGGGCCTGCCGCACACCGCTGAAGGAGCCAAGGCGAAGCTCTACGCCTCGGAGATGGCGCGCCGCCAGACCGCGGAGGCGATCCAGGTGCTCGGCGGCTACGGCTACACGAAGGAGTTCCCGCTCGAGCGCTACTACCGCGACGCCAAGGTCACCGAGATCTACGAGGGCACGAGCGAGGTGCAGCGCCTCGTCATCGCGCGCGAGCTGTTGAAGGAGATCGCCGCGTGAGAGACCGGGACGAGCCCGTCCGCCTGACCCGCATCTACACGCGCGGCGGCGACGCGGGCGAGACGAGCCTCGGCGACGGCAGCCGCGTCCCGAAGACGCACCCGCTCATCGCGGCGTTCGGCACCGTGGACGAGCTGAACTCGCTGCTCGGCCTCGTCCTCGCGGGCGACCTGCCGGAGCGCTTCCGGCCCTGGCTGGTGCGGATCCAGAACGAGCTCTTCGACGTCGGCGCCGACCTCTGCGTGCCTGTCCGCCCGGACACGAGCGACCGGCTGCGCGTGACGCAGCAGCAGGTCGACGCGCTCGAGCGGGACTGCGACGACGCGAACGCCGACCTGCCGGAGCTGCGCTCCTTCGTCCTGCCAGGCGGGACGGAAACCGCGGCGCGTCTCCACGTCGCCCGGGCGGTGTGCCGCCGCGCCGAGCGCGACGCGCTCGCCGCCGCGCGGACAGAGCCGGTCGACCCGCTCGCGCTCACCTACCTGAACCGGCTTTCCGACCTGCTCTTCATCCTGGCGCGCGCGGCCGCGGGGACCACCGAAGTGCTCTGGAAGCCCGGCGAGACGCGCTAAAAACGCGCGTTCCAGTTTCGCGAGAAGAATGCCGATTAGGGGCTTGACCATGTGCGAAGCGTCCCTAAGATGAGCCCCATGCGGCCGATTGCGGCAACGGCTGCGCAGCGAATGCCTGCCATCTCCACGGAGGGTTCGCCGCGCGCACTCGTCATGTTCCTGACAGCGGCTCTCGCCACGGTCCTGCTCCTGCTCGTCGCGCCTCCGGCACACGCCTCGCACCTGAACCAGACCGGCAACCCGTGTCTCGGGCACACCGAGGGGGAGGGCATCCAGCTTCCGCCGGGCAGCGGCATCTGGTACCAGTGCGTGCAGGTGAACGGGCCGGGCAACCTGCAGGCCCAGCCGCGACCCGACTGGCCCGAGGTTCCTGCAGCGCTGCTCTGGCCTGCCTCGGCGCTCGCCGCGTTCGGCGTCTACCTCCTGGTTCAGCGCCGGCGCAGTCCGCACCCCGTGCCTACGCTGTAGCGCATGACGCAGGGAATCGCACGCGGCCTCGGGCCGCGGGCGTCACGAGCGCTCGCCGGCAAGACGACGATCGGCTACGAGTGGGTCTTCGTCGGCGTCTCGTTGCTCTCGGTCGTCGCCTTCGCGGCGTCCTACCGCGCGCTGCTCCCCCTCGCGAGCTCGGAGAGCGCCACCGCGGTCGCCCTCATCATCCCGTTCGCCGGAATCGCCGTGCTCTTCGCGTCGATGCGGCGCGGCGTGCATGTCACGGAGGAGGTGAGCGTCAACGTGATGCTCGCCTCGCCGCTGCTGATGGCACTCGGCTTCCTGCTCCTGTGGGCGCCGCCCCGGTTCTCGTTCTTCTACTCCGAGTACCGGCTCGACCTGCTCGCGCTGCCGGTCTTCCTGCTCTTCGCGTTCGTGATGCTCTTCGGCGTCGCGACCGTCTCGGCGGGGCGGGCGGCGATCCCGCTGCTGCTGCTGGGCTGGCCGCCGATTCTCGAGGACGTCGTGCGGCTCTTCGCCAGCCCGCTCGCGACGCTGGACGCGCAGCTCGTCGGCTGGCTCGTCGCGCCGCTGCCGCACGTGCGCCGCGAGGGGACGCTGTTCTTCCTCGGCCCGCACCAGCAGGCGGTCTCCTACTCGGAGACGTGCGCGGGCCTCGTCGGCATCACCTCCGTGGCGGTGCTCGCGGCCGTGGCCGTCGCCTTCGCGACCGGCACGCAGCAGGCGAAGGTGCGCTGGCTCTTCGCGACGATCGCAGCAGCGTTCCTCGCCAACGTCCTGCGGCTCACCGTGCTGACCGGGATCGGCGCCTACTCGGGCGTGACGAGAGAGCTGCAGGCGTTCCACTACGTCGGCGGCATGGTCTTCGGCTTCCTCACCTGCATCGTGATGCTGCTCCTGCTGCCGCGCTTCGGGCTCGATCTCCGCCGCCCGCTCGAGCCGCGCGGACGGCCGATCGAGGTGCCGGCGCGCACGTTCGCAAGCGTGGCGGGGGTCGTCCTCGCCGTGGCAGCCTTCGCCACCTGGGCCGACTACGGCCTGAAGCTGCAGCTCGGAGCCAGCCGGATCCGGCCGACTGTCTCCGCCGGCAACCTGCTCCCGGCCCCTGGGGACATGCAGGAGAAGATCGGCGGGCTCATCCCCGAGGTGCCGGGACTCTTCGGGCCGACTGCCATCGGGCGCTTCTACTTCTTCACCCGCGAGCCGATCACCGTGACGGCGCAGGTGCTCGTCGCGCCGAGCTACGACGTCGCGAACCGCTACGGCGTCCGGCAGTGCTTCGCCCAGCACGCCTACCACGTCTACGCGACGCATCATGCGGCGCTGCCGGGCGGCGGGACCGCGGAGCTGGTGTCGATCCGCTACGGCCGGGAGGACTTCGCGACGATCAACTGGACGCAGCCGGTCACCCTGGACGGACGCCGCGCGTGGCGGCGGGTCGTCCTCTTCGAGCGGCTCCGCCCGACGCCTGTGGACCTGCGTCCTTACCAGGCCTCCGGCGTCCGCGCGCTCGGGCTGTGGCTGCTCGACAAGCTCTCGCCGTACGGGAGCATCCACCCGCCGCCGCGCTTCACCGACGCCGAGGACGCCCTCGTCGTGCGCGCCCGCCAGCTCGTCCAGACGAGCGTCGACGGGAAGGTCGCGGCGTAGCCAATGTCGAAACCCGGGACTACACTCGGATGATGCGTCGGATCCTCACGATGGTGCTTCTGCTTGTCACGCTCGCGCTCGTCGCGGCGCCGTTCGCCGCGGCGGATCCCTGCAACGGCGTCGGCGCGGACGAGCAGAACAACAAGCACTGCCAGAACGCGCCCGAGGCACCGTCGGCGCTGCTCTTCCCGCTGGCAGCGGTTGCTGTCGTCGGCGGCTACGTGCTGCTCACGCGGCGGCGCCGTCCAGCCGATCTGTAGGGACGTGCTAAACGTTCTTGCGCGCGCCCGTCCGCGTCGCGCGCTCGCGACCGTCCTCGATCGCGAGCTGACGCTCCCCTTCCTGCCGGCGCTCGGCGGGCTGCTCGCGCTGGTCGTCGTCGGCTTCGGAGTGTCCTACAGGTCGCTGCTCCCACTCGCCAACGGGGAGAGCCCGGACGCGCTGGTCGTCGCGCTGCCGCTCGTCGCCGTCGCGCTGCTCGCGCTCACGCTGGCCGAGTCGACCCGCCACGGGAACGAGGTCGGGATCAACTCGGTCTTCGCGTTGCCGCTCGTGCTCTGCTTCGTCATCCTGCTGCTCTGGCTCCCGTCGCGGTACGGGAGCGTCTACTGGAACCTCCGCCTCGACCTGCTCGCGCTGCCGATACTCGTGGCGCTCGGGGTGCTGCTCCTGTTCGGCGTCCCGGCGCTGCTGCGGAGCGCAGGCACGTTCGGGCTGCTCGCCCTGGGCTGGAAGCCCGTCTTCGACAAGCTCGTGGCGCTCACGGCGGATCCGCTCGCGCGCCTCGACGCGGTGCTCGTCGGCGCGCTCGCCTCGCCGTTCGCCGCGCACGCGCACCGGATCGGGCAGCTCTTCGTCGTGGGGCCCGACGGGAACCGGTCGATCGGGGTCTCCTCGGCCTGCGTCGGGCTCTCGGCGATCTTCTCGATGGCGCTCGTCGGGGCGTTCGTCGGGCGCGCCCTCCAGGGGTCGCGGCGGGCGAAGCTGCTCTGGCTCGCGGCCGGGGTCGGCCTCGCGTTCCTCGCGAACCTCGTGCGCATGACCGTGATCGTCGTCATCGCCGACCGCGTCGGGATGGGGAGCGCGATGAGCGTCTTCCATGCCACCGCCGGCGTCGCGCTCTTCGCCGTGGTGCTGCTCGTCATGCTCCTGCTACTGCGGCGATTTCACCTGCGTCTCGCGTTCCCGCCCCTGCGCAAGGCGCGGCCGCTGCGCTTCAAGGCGCGCGGGCTGGCGATCGTGGCGACCCTCCTCGTCGGCCTGGCCGCGCTCGGCGCCTGGACGGAGAGCGGGTTCGGCTTCTACGGCCCTGGCTCCTTCGTGGACACGCCCGCGCTCACCGCGAACGACCTCCTCCCCGGAGGTCCCGGAGTCAGGCGCTACGAGCAGGTGCATCTGC
>JAWVDX010000414.1:0-2907 GCA_033857015.1 Gaiellaceae bacterium | reverse complement strand
CGTGGACAAGATCCAGCTCGAGCGCGTGAACGCCAGGGCGAAGGCCGACAAGAAGGAAGAGGCGACCTACGAGCCGCTGATCCTCGGCATCACCAAGGCCTCGCTCGCCACCGAGTCGTTCCTCTCGGCCGCCTCCTTCCAGGAGACGACGAAGGTGCTGACCGACGCCTCGATCGAGGGGAAGGTCGACCACCTCGCCGGGCTGAAGGAGAACGTGATCATCGGCAAGCTGATCCCGGCCGCGACCGGCCTCAAGCGCTACCGCGGCATCGAGATCCGTCCCGCCGCAGGCGCCTCGCCCGTCGTGACGGCGCGCCCCGAGGCCGAGGCGGAGCTCCTCGCTGCGCTGGAGGAGATCGGCAGCGACGGAGCCACGCTCGGCCCGCTCGGCATGACGTTCGGCGGCGAGCCGGGCGAGGGCAACGGTCACTCGACGATCGAGGCGACCGAGCACCCGGATGTCGAGTCACCGCTTGATAACGACGCGTAGACCGCAAGGCCACGCGCTGCGACCAGGGCCCGCGGAAGCGGGCCCTGGTCGTTCCGGCGCCTGTGCCGACGAGGGCCTCTGCTACAACAGGCGGTCGATGGGGAGGGGTCTACGCGGTCTAGTCGCCGGGTTGGCGGCAGTGCTCGGCACCATGGCTCTCGCAGCGGCGCAGCCGGCTACCTCGGCATCGCGTGGCAGCGGCCCGTGCGGCCTGCCGACCACCGCTCCGGTCTGGATCGACTTCGCGGACGGCTCCGTCCCCTTCTGGCAGCAGATCTTCGCGCGACCGGGGATCGTCGCCGCCGCCTCGAACACGACCGTTCCGACACAGCTGCGCGCTGCGGGCGCCGCAACGGTCTACTTCGACCTCAAGTTCCCGCTCCGCGTCGGCACCCCGGCGAAGCCCTTCGCTCCGGAGGACATCCAGGCGAAGGCGGACAAGATCTTCGAGCTCGCGGTCGCCTCGACCGGCTGCCAGACGCCGGTGATCGCGGAGAACGAGCTCTTTGGCGCCGACCTCGTCACGCCCTGGAGCCCGACGAACACGCAGTACCGCGCCGACGTGCTCGCCTACCTGACCCGGCTCGCCGAGCGCGGCGCCGTCCCGTACCTGCTGATCTCGAAGCCCCCCTTCACGGACGGTGATGCGGGCGCCTGGTGGCTCCAGGTCGCCAGGGTCGCGAACATCGTTCCGGAGGTGTACTTCAACGGCCCGCAACTTTCCAAGAAGGGGCCGATCCTCTCCTCGCGCCGCCTTCGTGTCGCCTTCAGGAAGGCGGCCGCCAACCTGACCGACCTCGGCATCCCGCCGTCGAAGGTCGGTCTCATGCTCGGCTTCCAGGTCGCTGCGGGTGCGGGCGGCCGTGAGCACCTGCAGCCGTCGGCCGCCTGGTTCAGGGTCGTGAAGTGGCAGGCGCTCGCAGCAAAGCAGGTCGCCGCGGAAGCGGGCCTCGGCACGGTCTGGTCCTGGGGCTGGGGAACTTGGGGCGCCGCCTCGGCCGACCCCGACAAGCCCGCGGCAGCCTGCGTCTACCTCTGGGTGCGCAACCCGGCGCTCTGCGACGGCCCCGCGACCGCCGGCGCCGATTTCAACGCCTCGCTGACGGAGGGGCAGATCAAGCTCCCGGCGGGCACGCGCTGCACCGTCGCCGGCCAGCCCCTCACCGAGCGGGCGATCAGCGGCCTGAGCGCCGTCACCGGCGACCAGGAGCTCGCACAGAGCGCCCTCTTCGGGCGGCTCGCCTCGGTGCGCTGGGCACCGATCACCACGCAGCAGATCCTCGGGGCCGAGGCGGCGATCGTCGCGAACCAGTTCCGCGGGAGCCGCAGCGCCTATCTCTCAGCGATTGCCCAGGCGCATGCGACGCTCGTCCAGGCGCGCGCCGTCATCGGCGACCAGCTCCGGCGCGCAGCGATCTCGGCCACGCTCGCGGCGCCCAACCCGTCCGCGAGCCAGATCGCGGACTTCTACACGAGCTACGCGACCACGGAGGCCCGCCCCGTCCAGGCGAAGCCGGCCCCCGTCTGGCTTGGCAACCGCACGAGCGGCTACGCACTCGAGCCCGTCGCCCCGTTGCAGCTCTTCAGCCTGCCGACGGGCAAGCAGTCGAAGCTGCGCACACCGTTCGGGACGGTGCTCGTGAAGCCGACCGACGACGCGCAGCAGCTCGGCGAGCTCCCGCTCGGCCTCGTGCGCGGCTCAATCTCCGCGGCGTTGAAGAAGTTCGCGCGCGACGATGCCTACGCGCGCTGGATGCTCAATCGCGAGACCGCGGCGCTCGCGACGACGATCTGCCAGCGCGATGCCCTCCCGACCCTCAGCGTGCCCGAGCTGGAGCTGTATCTCCCCTTCGTCGCGTTCTAGGAACTCCTTTCAGGACGAAGCCCTGGTCGTCCGGTTGCGCTGGGCGGCGCGCCTGCGGCGTCCCCGGGCCGCGCCCGTAGCGCTGCTACGTGCACGACCGGCTCCTTGCAATCACACCACCCAGCGCACCCGGACGAGGCGGCGTCATCCTGAAATGAGTTCTAGGAACGGACCCGCCCGACACCCTGTACACTGACCCGCGTTGCGGTGCCGACCGTCGAGCCCATGCGGTTTGACGGGGTAGGAGGGCTCCGCTACCATCCGCTGTCCGGTTGGCGGGTAGCCCCGCCGGCCTTTGTTGTGTAAGCACCCAAAGTTCAGGAGCCCATGCCCACCGTCAATCAGCTCGTCCGAAAGGGTCGTGTCACGCCTCAGGCGAAGACGAAGACCCCTGCGCTGCGTGGCGCCCCGCAGAAGCGTGGCGTGTGTACGCGCGTCTACACGACGACGCCGAAGAAGCCGAACTCGGCGCTGCGCAAGGTCGCGCGCGTCCGGCTGACGAACGGGATGGAGGTCACGACCTACATTCCGGGCGAGGGCCACAACCTCCAGG
>JAWVDX010000413.1:0-5917 GCA_033857015.1 Gaiellaceae bacterium | reverse complement strand
CATCGAGCGCACGACGTGCCCGTCCGCGAGGTCGACGACCAGCATGCGGTTACGGCCGCCCCACTCGATGACGAGCGCCCGGTTGCCGGTCGCGGCCATGAGCCCGAGCGGCGCGCTCCCGAGCGTGTGCAGGAGCTGCGTGCCAGCAGCGTCGTAGACCGTGAGGCCCGCTCCGCTCCTGCCATCCTGGGCCGTATCCGTCACGCCCGCGGTCACGACGAGGTCCTCTGCCGGCATGACCGACCCCGAGGCTCGCGCGACGACGCGCTCGGTCCACGTGGTCGTGTCGACGAGATGCAGCCCGACCGGGCGCTGCTCGAAGGTGAATCCGTTGCCACGCCCGCGGATCAGCCGCTCGTCGCGGCCGGACAGCGCGAGCGTGTCGCCACCGAGCCAGAGCACCTGCCGGACGGGCCCCGTCAGGCCCTTGCCGTCCGCCGCCGGGAAGAGCCAGCGCTGCAGGCGACTGAGGAGCGAGCGCCGCAGCTTGATGCTGTGCGAGGCGACGCTCAGCGGCGCGAGCGCAACCTCTGCCACGACGCCGCCGCCCCCGGCGGCGAAGGCGCGGCGCCCCTCGGCGTCCACGGCCAGGCCGGGCACGACGTGGCGGAACCCGCGCGTCTCGTGGCCTCCGAGGACTGAGCGCAGCAGGATCGAGTGGGCGTGCCCGTCGCCGTCGACGGTCGTGAGCGTCGTCGCGCCGATGCGGGCGCGCGGGCTCGTCAGGAGGACGAGCTCCGCGGTCGTTCGCGCGACTGCCACGAGCTCGCCGGCGACAGCCGTCCGCGCCAGGACGCCCTTGGTCGGATCGACGACCAGGACGACGAGCCTGTTCCGCAGCTGCCCAACAGCCAGGGTGTGCCCGCCGACCCAGGCCGTCGCGCGGATGCTGATCGGCTTGGGGAGTCCCACCTCGCGGACGAGTCGCAACGTGTTCGGGTCGACGTAGAGCAGGGTGCTGCGCCCGCTTCCGAGCACGAGGAGGGAGCGGTCGGGCGCGAAGCTCCACGAGTTGAAGTTCGCGCGCAGCTGCAGGCCGCCCGGCTGGAGCGCGAACGTGTCGGCGTCGAGCCGGCCGACCGTCACCGTGCCACGCTGGACGTGCAGGCCGAGCAGCGGCTCAACGGTGAGGGCGCGCGAACGCGCCGCGGGCGCCTGCGCCTGCGCGGCGGAGAGGGCGACGAACACGAGCGCCCCGACGAGGGCAATGCTTCTCACGGCTCCACCTCCGGTGTCCGAACGATACCCCGGTCGCGTCCTCGCGGTTCCCCAGCTGGAACAATGTGCGCATGCATCCGCTGCTCTCGGCGCGTCCGAACCAGATCGGGATCCTCGTCCGCGACGTCGACGAGGCGGTCGCCCGCCATGAGGCGCTGGTCGGCCCGCAGGAGTGGATCCGCGTCGAGAACGGGCCGCACAACCTGCACGGGTTGCACTACCGCGGTGAGCCGGCGGACTACTCGATGAAGCTGGCCCTCACCGGCTCGGATCCGCAGCTCGAGCTGCTCCAACCGCTCGAGGGCCCGTCGATCCTCGCCGAGTGGCTCGAGCGGCGCGGGGAGGGGCTCCACCACATCGGCGTGCTGGTCGAGTCGGTCGACGACACGATCGTGGCGATGGCGGAGGCCGGCTATGCGTGTCTCCAGCACGGCTACGGCTTCGGCGCGGACGGATCGGGCGCGTTCGCCTACTTCGACACGGAGGCCGCGCTCGGCTACCTCGTCGAGGCGATCGAGCCCGGGCGCTAGTGGCGTCCCTACGCGCCCGGCTGGCGTTCCAGCACTCGGCTCACAGCGATGTCGGCACCGTACGCCGAGACAATCAGGACGCCGCGCTGGCGACTTCACAGCTGGTTGCATTTGCCGACGGGATCGGCGGCGGTCCAGCGGGTGACGTCGCGGCAACTCTCGTGCTTGCTCCGTTTCTCCATCTCAGGGCTGAACACGATCAAGACGATCCCGTAGACGTGCTCAGGCGCGCCGCGCTGGAGGGGAATCGGCGCATAGCGCGACATGTGGATCTGAACCCGGAGCTCGAGGGGATGGGCACGACGATCACGGCTGTTCTCCTGCTCCGGGACGAGTTGGGGCTCCTTCATGCAGGGGACTCCCGCCTCTATCTCCTCCGCGACGGCGTCCTCTACCAACTCAGCAAAGACGACTCGCTGGTGCAAGCGATGGTGGAGAAGGGCCGTCTGAGTGTCGAGGAGGCCCGAGCTCATCCGCACCGATCGGTGATCCTCCGTGCGATCACCGGCAAGGACCCGGAGTTCGCAGTCACGAACTACGACATCGAAGTCGGCGACAGGCTCCTCCTCTGCTCTGACGGCGTGTCAGGGGTGCTCGACGATCGCGAGCTTGCGGCCGTCCTCGGATCGGTGCGGCTTTCGCACGCGGCGCGGGTGCTCGTCGAGCTGGCTCTCGCCGCAGGGACTCGGGACAATGCGACCGCTGTTGTGGTCGATGTAGTCGCAGAGGACGCGGCCTGCCAACAACGGAGTCTCGTCGGCGCCCTCGCGGGCTCGGGCTAGGCGACGTAGGAACAGCCCAGCGGCTGCGCACAGTGCCCAGAGTACGGCCCGGGCCCGCCAACTGAACTGCGCCTCGCGTCCCCGCGAGTCGCTAGCCTCTTCGGCATGGCACCGATCTCCTTCGCCCGCGGAGTCCCCGCCCCGGAGTGCCTGCCCGTCGAGCTGCTCGCGGACTGCGCCAGGGCGGCCATTCTGGCCGACGGCAAGACCGTCCTCTCCTACGGCACGGGCCTCGGCTACGCGCCGCTGCGCGAGTGGATCGGCGAGCGCCACGGCGTTGACCCGGGCCGCGTGCTGCTGACCAACGGATCGCTCCAGGGCTTCGTCTACCTCGCCCAGCATTTCTTCCAGGGCAAGCCGGGTGGACGCGCGTTCGTGGAGGCGCCGACCTACGACCGGCCGCTGCTCGTCCTGCGCGACCTCGGCGCGGAGATCGTCGGCCTGGCGATGGACGACGAGGGGCTCGACCCGGATGCGCTCGAGCAGGCGCTCGCCTCGGGCTCGAAGCCGGCCTTCGTCTACACGATCCCGACCTTCCAGAACCCGAGCGGGCGCACGCTCTCGGCCGAGCGCCGGCAGCGGATCGTCGAGCTCGCGCAGGCGCACGACCTCTTCGTGCTCGAGGACGACCCGTACGGCCTCGTCCGTTTCGACGGGGAGGCGCCGCCGACGATGTTCGAGCTCGAGGGCGGCGACCACGAGCGCGTGATCTACAGCTCGTCCTTCTCGAAGACGGTCGCTCCGGGCCTGCGCACCGGGTACTTCATCCTGCCGCAGCAGCTCGTCAAGCCGCTCGAGCTGATCGCCGGCTCGACGACGATCTCGCCCTCGCTCCTCCCGGAGGCCACGCTCGTCGAGTTCGTCCGCGCCGGGCACTTCGAGCCCAACCTGGAGCGGGTCAAGGGCCTGCTCAAGGCGCGCCGGGACGCGATGCTCGAGTCGCTCGACCGTCACTTCGGCGGGACAGGGGCTTCGTGGAGCCACCCCGAGGGTGGCTACTTCCTCTGGCTCGACTTCCCCGAGGGGACTGACGCCGACGCGCTTCTGCCCCGCGCCACGGAGGCTGGCGTGACCTTCGTGAAGGGCTCCGACTTCTTCGCCGACGGCCAGGGCCGCGGCTCGGCCCGGCTCGCCTACAGCTTCGTCGCGGTCGACGAGGTGGACGAGGGCGTCTCCCGCCTCGCCTCGCTCGTCGGCGCAGCCGTCGCCTGAATCCGCCGCTGGCGCCGCCGGTGCGCGAGCTGGGAGGCGAGCACGCCGATGACGATCCCGATCGCCACGCTGAGCAGGATCAGCCAGTCCTGCGACACCTGCGCCGTGGCGAAGACGAAGTGGAGCGGCCGCGGCTTCGAGTTCTCGATGATGAACGCCACGAGGAACGCGGCGATCGCGACGAGCGCCGCGACCCGCACCCATACGCGGATGTCAGGGTCGCGGCGCACGTTGCTGACCCGGTCGCGGTGTCGCTTGAGCACGAGGCCAGCCTAGCTGGCCGCGGCGACGAGCACCGGAACGGGACGGGTGATCAGCGGCGCTTGCCGAGGCGGCACGAGCGTCCCCTTCGCGAAGGCGCGAAAGGTGGGGCACGGGGTATCGCCCGGGAGGGCACAGAGCCCGGCGTGGCGGAAATAGCAATCGCTACAACGAAGTACGGCGGCTTTGCTCATGCTCCCCTTTGTACTGCCTTCCTAGCGGGTTCCGACAAGCGAGGATCATAGGGGCAGACCGTCCAGGATCAAGGGGTGAACCGCGTGAACTCCGTGCAAATACCGGCCTTTTTGATCCTGAGAGAACCTACCGTTTCCTACCCCTTTCGGGGTAGCGTTGCCAGGGCGCGCAACGCCTGTTGAAAAGTCGTGACAGGGATGATGCGCATACCCCCTGCGTAGGGCTTCGCGTCCTTCGCGTTATCCCCATCCACCGGCACGAGGAAGACGTCGATGTGGGCATTTCGGGCCCCGATCGTCTTTTGCTTGATGCCGCCGATCGCGCCGACCCGACCGTCGAGGGCGATCGTCCCCGTCGCCGCGACCTTGTAGCCACGGGCGACGGTGCGACCCAGGTCCTGGAGCAGCTGGAGCGTGAACGCGAGCCCCGCCGAAGGGCCGCCGACCGAGCCCGCGTCGATCGCGATCCGGAGGCCGGGAGGAATGTCGAGCCGTGGCTCGCGACCGGCGAGGATGCCGACCACGGGGAAGCCACTCTGCCCACGGACGGTGGGCACCGTCACCTTCTCGGTGTGCTGCGGGATGCCACGGCGCACGCTGAAGACATGGGACGTGCCCGCGGGCTTCGCGCGGATGAGCCGGCGCAGGCCGAGCAGCGTCTTCGGCACCTTGCCGTCGATCGCGACGATCTCGTCGGCGGGGAAGAGCCGCCCGCCTGCGGGAGCCTGCGTGCTGACGTCGAGGACGAAGAGCGCGCGCTCCTTGGTGACGTAGCCGGCGGCGCGCAGGGCGACGTAGGCCGCCGCGTGCTGGGAGTTCTGCATGTCCTCGGCGTTCTCCTGGGCGAGCTGCGCGTCGCTCTGCCCCGGGGTGAGGAGGCGCGCCTCGTC
The DNA here is from genome assembly GCA_033857015.1 of Gaiellaceae bacterium. Lineage (GTDB taxonomy): Bacteria > Actinomycetota > Thermoleophilia > Gaiellales > Gaiellaceae > JAWVDX01. The sequence continues at coordinate 830 of JAWVDX010000413.1, read as the reverse complement.
GACGAAGCTCGCCCCGTCCGGGGGGTTGATCCGGTCGACCCAGGTGGCGCGCCGCTCGAAGACGTCCACCCAGTAGAGGTCGCCGCCGCCGGGCGCATCCTTCGCACCGACGACCCGGACGACCGGTGCCAGCGAGTGCGCCGTGTCGGGGAGGAAAACGTACTGGCCGGGCGCCAGGAAGGACGGGTTCCACTCGAGCAGCAACGCGAGCGACGCCGCGAGGACGCCGAGCACGGCAAAGAGCGTGAGCGGATGCGGGAGGCGGCGGCGCACCGCGACGAGCATAGACATCGAGCGGTGAACGGCCGTTCCTACAACAGACCGTGCGTGAGGCCGCCGTCCACCGGGATGACGGCGCCGGTGACGTAGCTCGCCTGGTCGGAGGCGAGGAAGCAGGCAACGGCGGCGAGCTCCTGCGGCTGCCCGAAGCGGCGCAGCGGGATCGCCTTGAGATCCTCGTCGCGCGAGCGGTGCGCGTAGAGCTCCTCGAGGCGCTCGGTGTCGATGCGCCCCGGGGCGAGCGTGTTGACGGTGATCTTGTCCGGGCCGACCTCGCGCGCCAGCGTCTTCGCCCAGCCGACGACTCCGGGACGGACGGCGTTGGAGAGGACGAGGTTCTCGATCGGCTCGCGCACGGAGCTCGACGCGACGTTGATGATCCGCCCGCGGCCGCTCTTGCGCAGGTGCGGAAGGCAGAGGTTGCTGAGGCGGACGGCGGAGAAGAGCAGGAGCTCGAGCGCGTCGGAGAGTGCCTCGTCGTCGAGGCCCACGGCAGTGCCGGCGGGCGGTCCGCCGCCGTTGTTCACGAGGATGTCGAGCCCGCCGAAGGT
>JAWVDX010000412.1:0-3399 GCA_033857015.1 Gaiellaceae bacterium | reverse complement strand
CCTTCCCAGCCTTGCGGCCAGTGGCTTTCTCGGAGCGGGAGCTTCTCCCCTCACAGCGGCGGGACCGTCCCGGATTCACACCGGGTTCCCTCACCGTTCGCCTCGGTTTCGCGCGAGCCTATCATGGCCCCGTGACGCTTCCCCGGCCCGTCTCGCTGTGGCTCCCCGTCCTCCTCTGGGCGGCGCTCATCTTCGCCTTCTCGGCGATCCCGAGCCTGAGCAGCGGGCTCGGTACATGGGATGTCGTCCTGCGCAAGGCCGCGCACGTGAGCGAGTTCGCGATGCTCGCCTTCCTGCTCTGGCGGGCCGTGCGCGACGACGGGATCGCCTTCTTCGGGACGGTGCTGTACGCCGCCACGGACGAGTTCCACCAGAGCTTCGTGCGCGGGCGCCACGGAGCGCCGCGCGACATCGCCTTCGACGCGGCGGGCGGGTTCCTCGGGCTGCTCATCCTGCGTCACGAGCTCGAGCGGTGAGCGCGCTCGCGCTCGACTTCGACGCGGTGCTCGGCGACACGCGGCCGCTCTGGCGGGACTGGCTCGCCGACGCGGCGCGGCGCTACGCAGCGATCGCGCCGCTCGACGTCGAGGCGCTGGCCGCCGATCGCGCCGCCGCCGCGGAGGAGCTCGACCGCTGGGCGCAGGCAGGCGTCGGCGACTGGCGCGCCTCGCTCGAGCGCTTCGCCCTCGACCGCGCGCCGCTCCACTTCCGGCCCGACGCCGCGACGGGGGCGGCGCTACGCCGGCTCGCGGCGACGCACAGGCTCGGGGCCTTCACGGATGCGCCCCAGGAGCTGGCCGAGGTCGCGGCGCAGCAGCTCGGCGCGGCGCGGCGCCTCGAGGCACTCGTGTGCGGCGCGGACGCCGAGGAGCGGGCGCTCGCCGAGCTGGGCCCGGGCGCGAGGGTGATCCGGTCGCGCGCGGAGCTGGCTACGACAGCTTGACGACGCTGCCCGAGAGCGAGGCGGCGTACAGCTCGCCGCTCGCGTCCTCGCCGAAGCCGGCGAGCTCGCCGACCTTGCCCTCGCTGCGCACGTCGGTGAGCGCGGCGCCGCTCTGGACGCCGCTCCACACGATCCCGGAGCAGAAGTCGCCGAAGACGTAGCGGCCCTTCAGCGCCGGGACAGCGCTCCCGCGGTAGACGTAGCCGCCCGTGATGGAGCAGCCGTCGTTCCCGTGGTGGTAGACGTACGCCGGCTTGACGAGCGTCCCGCCGCGCAGGGTCGCATCTTTGTACTTCGCGTCGCCCTCGTAGAGCGGCCAGCCGAAGTTCAGCACCGGCTTGACCGCGGCGCGTGCGACGACGTCGACCTCCTCCCACTCGTTCTGACCGACGTCGCCGATCCAGAGGTCGCCCGTCTGCCGGTCGAAGGAGAAGCGCCACGGGTTGCGCAGGCCGATCCCGACGGTCTGCCACGCGACCTTCGAGCGGGTCACGTCCAGGCGAAGCAGCTTGCCGAGCTTCGTCGCCGGGTTCTGCGCGCGATTCTCCGGGTCGCCGCCGGAGCCGCCGTCGCCGTAGCCGGCGTAGAGCTTTCCGTCGGGGCCGAACTGGAGCTGGCCCCCGTTGTGGTTCGCGTACGGCTGCTTGATGAAGAGCAGCGCCTTGGCCGTCCTGGGCAGGATCTTCGAGCCGTCCGTCCTGTAGCGGACGATCCGCGAGTCACCGTTCTTGTCCGTGTAGGACAGGTAGACGAGGTGGTTCTTCCGGTACGCCGGGTGGAACGCCAGGGAGAGGAGCCCGCGCTCGCCGCCGCTGCTGATCTTCGAGGTCACGTCGGCGAACGGGGTCGCGCGCACCTTGCCGTTCGCGATCACGTCCACGCGCCCGCCCTGGCGCACGACGTACACGGCGCCGCGGACTCCGCGCGGCGCGGTCAGGTAGAGCGCGCCGGAGAGCCCCGTCGCGACGGGCTGGAACTGGACCTGCGAGCGCGTGCCGCCGCCGACCGCGCTCGGGACGAGCAGCGCCGCAAGCAGCAGCGCGAGACCCGTGGCGCTACGCAATGGCCTCCGACTTCGTCCAGGGCCCGGGAGGCGTGAGCAACGACTCGGCGTGCAGGTACGCGACGCTGACCGCCGGCAGCTCGCTCCAGCGCTCGCAACAGACGTAGCGAGCGCGCCACTCGGGGTCGAACTTGCGGTTGAAGCTGTGCAGCCGCTCGATCTGGAAGACACGGTCGAGCTTGACCAGCGCGAACCGGAGCATCCGCTTCGGGCGGCTGCTCGCGTTGCGCAGGACGCCGCCCATGACCGAGAAGTTCAGCGACAGCTCCGGGACTCCGAGCTCGCGTCCCCAGTCGATCGTCGCGACCACGAGGAACTCCATCAGCCCGTTGGGCGTGTCGCGGACGCGACGCATCGTCGCGAGCGAGTAGCCCCCGCTCGCCGGCGAGGGGACGAGCTGGATGAACCCGCCGATCCGGCCCGCCGCGTCCTCGGCGATCGCGAAAATCCCCTCGTCGTAGCCGAAGAGCGAGTCCATCGCCATCGTGAAGCCGCGCTCCGGCCACCTGCCCCGCCACTCCTCCGAGACCCGGCTCAGCTCCGTCCGCAGCGTGTCGTCGAGCTCGTGCGCGGCCAGGAAGCGCGTGCGGTAGCCCGCGCGCTCGAGCCGGGAAACGGACTGGCGCACCTTGCGGATCGCGCGTCCCTCCAGCGAGAACTCCTGCGGTCGCACGATCGCCTCGTCTCCGAGGTAGAGCGACCGGAAACCCAGCTTCTTGTAGAGCGGCAGCAGCGTCTGACCGACCCCGAGGAACGCGAGCCGCCAGGCCCGCGCGCGGGCGACGCGGCGGAACTCCTCTACGAGCTCCCCAACCTCGTCGGCGGCGCCAATAGGGTCGCCGCTCACGAGCGCGCAACCGCCGACCACGCGGTAGGCGAGGAACGAGCGGCCGGACGGCGAGAAGAAGTAGCTCTTGTCACGGCGCAGCGCGAAGAAGGCGAGGCTGTCGCCGCCGTGCGACTGCACGAGCTCCTCCGCCTGCAGGCGCTGCGCCGGGTCGACGCAGCCGTGCGCGACGATGGGCCGCAGCCAGAGGTAGAGCGCGCGGAAGGCGAGCACGCCGAGCACGATGAGGAGCGCGTCCTCGATCCGGGCGGAGAAGTCCATCCGGTCGACGGAGCGCAGCCAGCAAAGCGACGCGAGCGCGGCCCCCAGGGCCGCCATGCGGGCCACGGGCCACCGCACCGCCGGATCGCCCCCGGCCGAGAACTCGCGGCGGTAGCGCACGAGCGCGACGAGCAGGACGATCCCGCTCGTCGCCTCTTCGAAGTCGAGGCCCTTCGCGAGGTGGGCGGCCGTCGAGCCGACCAGGAGGGCGACCGCGAGCTGCCAGGCCCGGTGCTTGCGCCGGACGAGGGAGCGCCAGAGCCACATCAGCATGACGCCGAAGGC
>JAWVDX010000411.1:0-3409 GCA_033857015.1 Gaiellaceae bacterium | reverse complement strand
GGTTCGCCCGGTTCGCGTACTGGTTCGGCTTGTAGGCGCCGGGGATCTCGCGCGCGAGGCGATCCGAGACGGAGTAGTAGCTCTCCGGGTTGTCGGGCGCGACGGCTGTGGGGCAGATCACGACCTCGGCGCCGTAGGCGCGCAGGAGGGAGATCTTCTCCACGCTCATCTTGTCCGGCATCACGAAGATGCAGCGGTAGCCCTTGAGCGCCGCGGCGATGGCGAGGCCGACCCCGGTGTTGCCGGACGTGGGCTCGACGATCGTCCCGCCCGGCTTGAGGAGGCCCTCGCGCTCGGCCGCCTCGATCATGCGCAGGCCGATCCGATCCTTGACCGAGCCGCCCGGGTTGAGGTACTCGAGCTTCGCGATCACCTGCGCGGAGCCCTCCGGGACGATGCGCTGCAGGCGCACGAGCGGCGTGTCGCCGACGAGGTCGAGGATCGTGGGGTACTCGCGGGCCATCGCGGGCGGAAGCCTACTGCGCGGCGCCGACTCAGCGGCCGATCGGCACCTGCTCCGAGTCGCCCGGGCCACGCCAGACGAGGAGGTAGGAGCCGGGGGCGAGGTGCGCGCCCTGGAAGAACTGCTTCAGCGTCGCGGTGCCGGTGGCGAGCGAGCTGACGTGGAACGCGCCCACGAGGTAGTCGCGTCCGCCGGCGACCAGGTCGTTCGCGTCCGGGGCGGTGCCCGCCGCTGCCAGGGCGGCGCGGGCACGCTCGAGCAGCCGCTGGAACGCCGGGTACTCCGTGTCGGGATCCGGCACGGTCTCCGGGTCTGCGCGCGGCACAACGAGCGCGATCGCGGGCTTTCCGCTCTGGGCGAGCGTGCCGGTGAGGAGCGACAGCGTCGTCGCCGAGCCGCCCATCTCCGGGGGGCAGTTCACCGCGAGGTCGTTCGCGAAGCGGGAGGTGTCCCCCGCGCGTGCCGCTGCGGCCATCTCGCTGTCGAAGGTCACGGTCGAGGCGAGCCCGGGGAGCGGGCGCATCAGGTCGATGATCTGTGCGTACCCAGTCTCGGCGGCGCGGAGCTGCGCCGGGCTCCCCTGCGCGTCGATCCAGTAGCGCTCCCAGTGGCACTGCGCCTCGCCGAGCGCGAGCTGCTTGCCCATCACCGCGTCCGTGCGGGTGTTGTTCCCCAGCACCTGCGCCGGCAGGTGCGACCACTGCGCGCCGGGCGGGAGCGGGATGCTCTTGCGCGCCTCCAGGATGAGCGGGCGCAGGCCCTTGTCGTCGACGCTTGTGAGCTCCGCGTAGGTGAACGCGGCGGTGGCGGCGACGAGCGGGACGGCGACGCCGATCGTGGCGATGCGGCGGCGCGAGCGGCGGTGCGCGAGCTCGAGCGGCTCGGCGAGGATCCGCGCGAGGAGCGCGTCGTCGGCAGCCCGGTCGGCGGTCGCGACGGGATCGGTCACTGCGAGCGCGGCGAGCGCGTCACGAGCAGGCATCGAGTGCTCCTTCGGTCGTGGGAGTGGTTCCCGCCTCGTAGAGGGCGATGAAACGGCGGCGGGCGCGGTGGAGCCTGAGGCGGAGCTCCGGGCGGGTGACGCCGAGGACGCGGGCGGCCTCGTCACGCGTGACGCCGTCTCGTTCGACGAGCAGGAGGACTTCGCGGTCGCGCTCGCGGAGGGCGCCGAGCGCCACGAGCACCGCGCCCGCGCGGGGATCCGCGACGGCTTCGACCACCGCGACCGGCTCCGCGCTCAACCGCTCGCCGAGCGCGACGCGGCGCTGCGCCGCGCGACGCTGGTTCGCGAGCACGCGGCGCGCGACCCCGAGGAGCCACGGGAGAGCGTCCTCCGGGACGTCCTCGAGCCTCCGCCACGCCACGGTGAACGTCTCCGCGACGGCATCGTCGCGCCCCTCTGCGACGCGGCGCGCCACGTAGGAGCGGACGCGGCCGGCGTGGGCGCGGAAGAGCGCCTCGAACTCCTGCTCGCGCGCTACGTGACTCTCGAGCTTTCTCCGTGCCATCAGGAGGGGAGTGTCCGGCTCCTGGCGGAGCGTTGCAGTCTTATGCGAACGAGCGCATGGCGCGCAGGCGCCGGACGCGCTCTTCGAGCGGCGGATGCGTCGAGAAGAGGCTCGCCATCCCGCGCCCGTGCAACGCCTTGAACGGGTCGGCGATGTAGAGCGAGGCGGTCGCCGGGTTCGCGTTCATCGGGATGCGCTCGGTGGCGCGCTCCAGCGACTCGAGGGCGCTCGCCAGCGGCTCCGGGTCGCCGAGGAAGCGCGCGCCGGTGGCGTCGGCGAGGTACTCCCGCTGGCGCGAGATGCCGAGCTGGATCAGCATCGCGGCGACCGGCGCCAGGATGATCGTGGCGATCATCGCCAGCGGGTTCTGATCCTCGTCGCTGCCGCCGAAGAACATGGAGAACTCCAGCATGGTCGCCACCCAGACGACGACCGCGCCCAGCGTCGCGGCGATCGACGTGACGAGGATGTCGTGGTTGCGCACGTGCGCGAGCTCGTGGGCGAGCACCCCGCGCACCTGGTCGCGCGGCATCAGCGTCAGCAGGCCCTGCGTCACGGCGACGGCCGCGTGCTTCGCGTTGCGGCCGGTCGCGAACGCGTTCGGCTGGTCGGACGGGATCAGGTAGACGCGCGGCATCGGCAGTCCCGCGCGGCCGGTGAGCTCGGAGATGTCCTGGTAGAGCTGCGGCGCATCGGCCTGGCTGAGCGGCTGCGCGTGGCTCGCCTTGAGCGCGACCTTGTCCGAGAACCAGTACGCACCCATGTTCATCACGACGGCGAGGACGACGAAGAGCGGGAGCGCTGCGCCGCCGATCAGCGCCCCGACCGCGACGATCAGGCCGGAAAGCCCGGCCAGGAGGAGCGCGGTGCGCAGCTGCGTCGTGAAGCCTGAACCGGCCATGCATCGAGTGTAGCCAGCGGCGCATGTGCTACGTCACCTGCGCGATCGCCTCCAAAGTGACCTACCCTTCGCAGGCGGATGGTTTCCTCGCGGCATGGTTTCCGGCGTCTCGGCGTCCTGGCAGTCCTCGTGCTCGCGAGCGGGCTTGCGAGCGGCTGTCTCGCGAACGTGACCCTGTACGCGGTCGGCGAGCGGCCGGTCGCTGTCACGCTCCTCGACGCGAACGGGGATGCGCGCAGCGACGTCGCCGTCCTCGACGCGACCACCCACACGGTGAAGGTGCTCGCCCAGGAGGAGGGCGGCAGCCTGGCCGCGGCGATCACGCTGCACCCGCAAGCGTTCTCCGGGCCGAGCGACGTCGCCGGCGGCGTGACTGACGGCTCCGGCGTGCCCGCGCTCGCCGTGGCCGAGCCGGGCGCCGACCGCGTCGGCCTCTTCACGAGCTTCGAGGACGGAGCCGTCGAGACCAGCTCGATCGCGCTCGGCGCGGGCTCCGCACCCCAGGCGGTGGCGGCCGCGGACGTGAACGGCGACGGC
>JAWVDX010000410.1:0-3145 GCA_033857015.1 Gaiellaceae bacterium | reverse complement strand
TGCCTCGCCGCGGTCATCGACTCGCCGTACACGCGCTACCCGGTGTACCGGGGCTCGATCGAGTCGATCGTCGGGATCCTCCACGTGCGCGACCTCTTCTCGGCGCTCGCCGACCCGGCCCGGCTCGAGGACGTGAACGTCGAAGCGCTCCTGCGCCCCGCGCACATGGTCCCCGAGACCAAGGACCTGGCCGCGCTGCTGCAGGAGTTCCGGCGCACCGGCCAGCACATGGCGATCGTCGTCGACGAGTACGGCGGCCTCGAGGGGATCGTCACGCTCGAGGACCTGCTGGAGGAGATCGTCGGCGAGATCGAGGACGAGTTCGACCTCCCGGACGAGTCGATCGAGCGGATCGACGACAACACGATCCACGTCCACGGGACGTTCCCGATCGACGACTTCAACGAGCAGTTCCGCCTCGACCTGCCGCAGGAGGACTACCACACGATCGCCGGCTTCGTCTTCGGCCAGCTCGGCCATCAGCCGGAGCCGGGCGACGTGATCGAGCACGAAGGGCTGCACTTCGAGGTGCTCGAGATCGAGGGGTCGCGCATCGACCGTCTCGCCGTGCGCTTCGTCACCGACCCGGAGCGGGTCGACGACGTGTCTAGCGCGGGCTCGTAGCTCCGGCCGAGTCGATCAGCGACTCCCAGAGCCGCGTCGCGTAATAGCCGTCGAGGAAGGTCGCGCCGACGGGGCCGATCGAGCGGCGCTCGTCGATCGCGCTCAGCAGATGCGCGAGCTCGAGCGCCTGCGCGTCGCGCGGCGTGACGACGTGGTCGTCGGGGAAGCGGCCTCGGCTCGCCTCGTGCGCTCCCGCGGTCGCCGCCAGCGTGCGCAGACCGTGGCCGTTGCGATCCACCTGGAGCTCGCCGAGCTGCTCGGCGTCGAAGGCGATCGTCCCGCGCGACCCGGCGATCGCCAGGGCGAAGCGGTCGCGATCGCTCGAGACGCGGCCAATGTGGAACGTGCCGATCGCGCCGGAGGAGAACTCCGCCACGGCGCCGATCGCGTCGTGGGCGTGGGCGCCCGTGCCGAAGCGCCGGCCGACCGCGGAGATGGCGTCGATCTCGCCGAAGAGGTACCGGCAGACGTCGACCAGCTCGGGCCCGATGCGGCCGACGACGCCGGCCGCGTCGTCGTCCTCGGCTGCGGAGATGCTGCGCAGGTAGTGGCCGCGGACGTGCCAGATGTCGCCGAGCGCGCCCTCCACGAGGAGCTCGCGAGCCATCCGGAGCGGTGGCAGGAAGCGCAGCGGGAACCCGCACATGTGCGTGACTCCTGCGTCCTCGCAGGCGCGGTAGAGCACCTGGCACTCCGCGGAGTCGCGGCCGAGCGGCGCCTCGCAGAGGACATGGGTCCCGGACTGCGCCGCGTCGATCGTCGGCTCGACGTGCAGCGACGCGGGCGCCGCGTTGACGAGCAGCTCCACGCGCTCGTCGCCGAGCACGTCGCGCCAGTCGTCGGTCGTCTCCGCGTCGGTGCCGGCCGCCAGCTCCGCGGCTGCCTCGGCGTCCGTGTCGATCACGAGTTCGAGGCGCGGTGTCAGCGGCAGCTGCCAATCCTGGGTGCGGCGCAACGCCGCGATCCGCGCCGCGCCTTTCACGCCTGCGCCGAGGAGTGCGGTTCCGAGCTCAGCCACGGTCGCTGAGCTTAGTCTCTGCGCCGGAGAGCGCGTATCGGTTGTCCGTCCGGGAGCCGCGAGGGCCCGGCTACCATGGCCGCGGCTTTCAACCTCGCAAAAGGAGAACGATGTCCCGGATTCGCCTCGCGCTCGTTGCCGCTCTGGCCACGACCGCGCTCGTCGTCGCCTCGGCTCAGGCGGCCGCCCCCAAGCTCGTCGGCACCGACGGCCCCGGCTTCACGATCACGCTGACCAAGGCCGGCAAGAAGGTCACCACGCTGATGCACGGCACGTACACGATCGTGATCAACGACAAGTCGAACATCCACAATTTCCACCTGACCGGCCCTGGTCTGAACAAGACCACGAGCGTCGCGAAGGTCGGCACGACGACCTGGAAGGTCACCCTCAAGAAGGGCACCTACAAGTTCGTCTGCGATCCGCACGCCGGGATCATGAAGGGCTCTTTCAAGGTCACGTAGTACCTCGGTCGACGCGGAGCCGTCTCAGCTCGTGAGCGGCTCCGCCTCGATCTTCCCGTCGACGATCCGCCACGCGGCCAGCTCGCCGCTGCGCACCGACAGGATCAGGTAGGGCTTGCCGGCCCAGAGCCCGATGTTCTCCACGTCGGTGCGGGACGGACGCGGCGGCGCGGACAGGTGCGAGTGGAACACCGCCAGCTCGAGCCCCTCGTCCTCGAGGAACCAGACCTCCGGCGGGGCGTCGAGCTCGAAGCGGTACGGCGACGCCGCTGCGTTGCGGCACGGCACGTAGCGCTCCGCCGTCTCGCCGCGGAAGACGATCAGCCCGCAGCACTCGTTCGGCGCCTCTTCCTGCGCGTGCTCGACCAGCTGGAGGCGAACCGCCTCGGGGACTACCACCAGTTGCCGTGCTCCATGGAGCGCTCGACGTCGTCGGCGGCCCAGAAGTCGGCGGAGAGGTACTTCCAGCCCCCATCCGGGAGGATGCAGACGACGTTGCCGGTCTCGAGCTCTGCCGCGAGCTTGCGGGCGACGTGGACGATGGCGCCGGACGAGACGCCGGCGAAGATGCCCTCGTTGTCGACGAGCGCGCGCAGGCCGGCCACCGACTCGGCGTTCGAGACGAGGATCTTCCTGTCCAGCTTGGCGATGTCCAGGATCGGCGGGATGTAGCCGTCCTCGAGCGAGCGCAGGCCCATCACCGGGTCGCCGGGCAGCGGCTCCGCAGCGGCGACGATCAAGTCGGGGAAGGACTCGCGCAGCCGCTCGCCGACGCCCATCAGCGTCCCACCCGTCCCGAGCCCAGCGACGAGCACGTCGACGCGATCGAGCGCGTCCGCGATCTCGGCGCCGGTGCCCTCGTAGTGGGCGCGCGGGTTGGCGGGGTTCGCGTACTGGAAGGGCATGAAGAAATGCGAGTTGCGCTCCGCCAGCTCGAGCGCGAGGCGCACGGCGCCGTTCGAGCCCTCCGCGGCCGGGGAGTCGACGATCTTCGCGCCGAAGAGGCGCAACAGGCGGCGCCGCTCCTCGGTCGCGTTCT
>JAWVDX010000409.1:0-4285 GCA_033857015.1 Gaiellaceae bacterium | reverse complement strand
GAGCGGGCCCGCTCGGCGATCGCCTCGTAGCTCGTGCGCCGCCGCTCGCCGGGCGCGTCGTCGCGGACGAGCGTCTCGATCCGGTGATCGGCCCGCTCCACGATGTCGACAGTCACCAGGGTCGGCGGCCCGCGCCGGATCGCGTGATGGAACGCCTCGCGGATGATCTGGTAGAGCGCGACCTGCGCCTTCTCGCTCAGCTTCTCCGCCAGCTCGACGTGCAGCTCCACCTGCAGCTCGTTGGAGATGCCGAGGTGCTCCGCCAGCGCCATGATGGCCGGCGCGAAGCCCTGGTCGCGCAGGACGACGGGCTCGAGGTTGAACGACAGGTCGCGCAACGCCCGGATCGTGTCCCGCGTGCGGGCAAGCGCGTTGCGGACGATCGGCACCGCCTGCTCGCCCTCGTCGCGCTCCATCTGGCTGAGCGCCGCATCGAGCATCAGCGAGATGCCCGCGAGCGACTGGACAGGGCCGTCGTGGAGGAAGAGGGCGATCCGCCGGCGCTCCTCCTGCTCGGCCGCGACCAACTGGTCGGAGATCCGCGCCTGCTCGAGCTCGTCGGGGTCGTCGCGCCTGCGCTCGGCCATTTTCGCAGTCTAGGCGCCGTGCTGGCGGCGCGCATCCGCCGCTTCTTGCCGGGCGCGCATGAGCTCGTTGTCCTTGCCGACGCTACGAGCGAGCAGGAGGAACCCGGTCAGCAGGGCCGTGCCGAGCACGGTGATCACGATTGCGCCTTGCCACCCGATCAGCCGGTTCGCGAAGAGGAGGAGGGCAAGGGTCGCCGGCCCGACGAGCGCAACGATTGCGGCAATCGGCCGATTGGCTCGCAGTCGAAGCGCATACATCGTCCCGAACAGGGCGGCGATGGCAATTCCGACCGCGATCCCCCAGGCCCAGCTGTGACGCGTCATTCCGACAACCGCCCCCTGGGTCGTGGCAAGGGCCAGTGTCGAGATCGCCGAGATGGCTGTCTCCCAGACCGTCGTGCGCGCGGAAGAGTCGCCGCCCATGCAGCGAGTCTACGCCGGTGCGCGACTCAGTCGATGATGGCTGTGCGCAGCGCCGTGGCGACCGCGTGGGTGCGCGTGTTCGCCTCGAGCTTCGCGAGGATGTGGCGCACGTGGCTCTTGACCGTCTCCTGCGAGATGAAGAGCCGGCCGGCGACGTCCGCGTTGGACATCCCGTCGGCGAGCAGCTGGAGGATCTCCCGCTCGCGGGCGGTCAGCATCTCGTCGCGATCCTTGCCGTTCAGGAACGACGGCATCAGGGCCGGATCGACGTAGCCCTCGCCCGCGGCGACCTTCTCGATTGCCCTCAGCAGCGTCTGGTGCGGCGCCTCCTTGAGGATGTAGCCGCGCGCGCCGGACTCGAGGCCGCGACCGAGCAGGGAGCGCTCGCTGTACGCGGTGAAGATGAGGACAGCGGTCTCCGGGACGGTGTCGGTGATCTCCTTCGTCGCGGCGAGCCCGTCCATCCCGGGCATGCGCACGTCCATGATCACGACGTTCGGGCGGCGCCGTTGCGCCAGCGCGACGGCGCTCGCGCCGTCGGACGCTTCGCCCACGACGCGGATATGCGGTGCGCGGGAGAGCGAGAGGCGCAGACCCTCGCGCACGACCTCGTGGTCATCGACGATCAGACAGGTGATATCGGCTGGCACGTTGGTTGGACTCCTCTACCGCAAAAGGGGGATAGCCGGGTACGCCCCCTCTATCGGCAAGAGGGCGCGAAACCTACACCACCAAAGTCAGCTGCTCCGGCTGGGGCGGTGGAGCGAGGCGGATCCGCCGCCGGTCGCGCACCCCTTCGCGGCGCGCAAGATCCCTGACCTGGTCGCGAATCGGAGCGGTTTCGGACGCCGGTAGGTAGGCGCGCCGCCCGTAGAGCTTCTCGTAGCGCGGCAGCTGCTCAGGCCACTCCTGCGCGAGGCTTTCGAGGAAGTGCTCGCGTGTCCCGGGCTTCAGGTAGAGGACGCCGGTCCAGATCCCGCAGGCGCCCGCCTCGCGGGCGGCACGCACGACCGCGGCGAGCTGCTCGGGGCGATCGGAGATCCCGGGGAGGATCGGCGCCATCCCCACGCTGGCGCGCACGCCCGCCTCCACGAGCATCCGCAGCGCACGTAGCCGCTGCCGCGGGTGCGCCGTGCCGGGCTCGCTGCGCCGCCAGACCTCGTCGTCCAGCGTCGGGATCGAGAAGGTGACGGCGACGTCGGCCCGCTTGGACGCCTCGACGAGCACGTCGACGTCCCGGACGATCAACGGGCCGCGCGTGATGATCCGGATCGGGTTCGCGGCGTCGCGCAGCACCTCGAGGCAGGCGCGCGTGAGGCGGTAGCGCCCTTCGGCCGGCTGGTACGGGTCGGTCGCGGCGCCGATCGCGACGGTCTCGCCTTTCCACGACCGCCGCGCCAGCTCGCGGCGCAGCACCTCGGCGACGTTCGTCTTGACCCGGATCGAGCGGCCGTAGCGGTCATCCGACGGCCGGTCTGCGCGCTGCTCGAATGCCCGCACGTAACAGAAGGTGCAGCGGTGGACGCAGCCCATGTACGGGTTCAGCGACCAGCCGAAGCCCATCCCCTTGACGGAGTTGAGCGCGCTCCGGCAGGGCTCCTCCCGGTACTCGGTCCTCATTTGCGAAGTATACGAACAGATGTTCGTTTTCGCCAGTCATCTAGGATCGCGGGATGGCGCTCCCCTGGCTTTCCCGGCGCGGGCAGCAGATCGTCGACGAGAGCGGCACGCCCGTCCTCCTGCGCGGCGTCGGCATCGGGAACTGGCTCCTCCCCGAGGGCTACATGTGGCGCTTCGCGGACAACACCGCGACGAGCCCGCGGCAGATCGAGGCGGTCGTGGAGAGCCTGGTCGGCGCCGAGCAGGCGGAGCGCTTCTGGCACGAGTTCCGGGAGCGCTACTTCACCGAGGAGGACGTGGCCGCGATCGCCGGCTACGGCTTCAACTCGATCCGCTTCGCGATCAACTCGCGCATCGTCCTCGACGAGGCCGGAGCCTTCCGCGAGGACGGCTTCGCGCTGATCGAGCGCGCCGTCCAGTGGTGCCGCGACCACGGGCTCTACGTCATCCTCGACCTCCACGGCGCCCCGGGCGGGCAGACGGGCGCGAACATCGACGACTCGCTCGGCTGGCCCGACCTCTTCACGGACAGGCGCAACGAGGAGCTGACGATCGCGCTCTGGTTCGAGCTCGCGCGCCGCTACCGCGACGACCCGACGATCGCGATGTACGACCTCCTCAACGAGCCGATCCCGGGCGACCACCGCGCGCAGTACACCCGGCCGCTCGCAAAGCTGTACAAGGAGTTGATCGCCGTCATCCGCGAGGTCGACAAGCGGCACCTGATCACGCTCGAGGGCACCAACTGGTCGAACGACTGGAGCATGTTCACGGAGCTCTGGGACGACCAGCTCGTCCTGCAGTTTCACAAGTACTGGAACGCGCCGGATCAGGCCTCGATCCAGACCTACCTCGACGTGCGCGAGCAGCTCGACGTCCCGATCTGGCTCGGGGAGACCGGCGAGAACAACACCGACTGGTTCCAGGGCAACTTCGGCCTCGCGGACTCGCTCGGCATCGGCTGGAACTTCTGGCCCTGGAAGAAGCTCGACACGGAGAACTCGCCCGCGTCGATCCGCAAGCCGCACGACTGGGAGCTCGTCCAGGCCGCCGCGGCCGGAGGCGAGAAGCCGGAGCCGGAGGTGGCGCAGCGGATCCTCGACGAGTACCTCGAGAACATCCCCTACGCCGCGTGCGAGCACCGCGTCGAGGTCGTGAACGCCTTGTTCCGGCGCGCGCCGGTGCGGCTGGCTCCGGAGCATGCGTCGCGCGCCGGCGGGGCGCGACGCGCGGGCGCGGTCGAGGGCTTCCACGAGGCGGACGCCGTGACGGTCGGCTTCGTCGACACCGAGCGCTCCGGCGCGATCGACTGGGCCAACACCGGCAAGGGCGCGCCGCAGGAGAGCGAACGGCTCGAGGTCAGGCTCGAAGCAGGCGAGTGGGTGGCCTACGACGTGGAGCTCGCCGAGCCGGGGGCGCTCACGGCGAGCGTGTCCGGCGTGGCCAGCGCCGATGCGCGGGTGACGATCGCGATCGACGGCACCGAGGCCGATACGACCGATCCGGGCGAGGCGCTCACGGCTGCCCGCTCCGGCGAGCTGACCGTGGGTCGTCACGAGGTGCGCGTCAGCGTCACGGCGGGCTCGCTCGCTCTCCGGGCGCTCGACGTCCGTTAAGGAGGGTTTGGCGGAATGCTGCTCGGCGTCGGGCCGCGG
>JAWVDX010000408.1:0-5312 GCA_033857015.1 Gaiellaceae bacterium | reverse complement strand
ACACGAACTCGCTCGCCGCGGCGGCGCTGTTCTCCTTCGCGCTGAACCACCACGAGCAGCGGCTCGAGCAGCTGCGCACCGTGCCCGAGATCCTGAAGCGCCAGATCGAGCGCTCGCGCGCCGACGTCGAGGCGATGACGAAGTACGCGCACGTGGACGCGGCGCTCGTCGTCGGGCGCGGCGTCAACTACGGGACCGCGTTCGAGATCGCGCTGAAGATGCGCGAGCTCTCCGGGCTGATCGTGGAGCCCTTCTCCGCCGCCGACCTGATGCACGGCCCGATCGCGGCGCTCTTCCACCGCGAGCCGGCCGTCGTGGTCGCGCCCTCCGGGGCCGGCGCGGCCGGAACCGAGGAGCTCGTCGCCCAGCTGCGCCAGCGCGGCGCCGAGGTCGTGCTGATCGCCGACGACGAGTCGTGGCTCTCGCAGGCGACCGTCGCGCTGCCGCTCGTGGAGCGGGTGCCCGAGTGGCTGAGCACCTTCCTCTGCGTGATCCCGGGCCAGCTTGCGGCAATCCGCCTTGCGCAGGCCCGCGGCGTCGACGTCGACAACCCGCACGGCCTCTCGAAGGTCACGCTTACGACGTAGCGCCCGAAGACTTAGCAACAGACTGTTACTAAGTCGAGGGTTGGCGGCGAGGCGTGCGCGACGACTAGTGTGCCGCTCATGGCGGTGCTGAGCTCGCAAGCCGCGCAGGACGAGGAGTTTCAGCGCCGGCGCGAGCGGATGGAAGGGCTCGTCGCGGAGCTGCGCGAGCGCAGCGGGCTGATCGCGCGCGGCGGCGGCGAGAAAGCGGTCGAGCGGCATCGCTCGCGCGGCAAGCTGACGGCGCGGGAGCGGATCGACCGGCTCATCGACCCGGGCTCCGCCTTCCTCGAGCTGGGCGCGCTCGCCGCGTGGGAGCTCTACGACGGGCAGGCGCCGGGAGCGGGAATCATCACGGGGATCGGCGTCGTCGAGGGACGCGAGTGCGTGCTCGTCGCGAACGACGCGACCGTGAAGGGCGGCTCCTACTTCCCGCTGACCGTCAAGAAGCACCTGCGCGCGCAGGAGGTGGCGGCGCAGAACCGGCTGCCCTGCATCTACCTCGTCGACTCCGGCGGGGCGTTTCTCCCGCTGCAGGCCGAGGTGTTCCCCGACCGGGAGCACTTCGGGCGGATCTTCTTCAACCAGGCGCGGCTCTCCGCCGCGGGGATCCCGCAGATCGCCGCCGTGATGGGCTCCTGCACCGCCGGCGGCGCGTACGTGCCGGCGATGAGCGACGAGACGATCATCGTGCGTGGGACGGGGACGATCTTCATCGGCGGGCCGCCGCTCGTGAAGGCCGCGACGGGACAGGACGTGACCGCCGAGGAGCTGGGCGGCGCAGACGTGCACGCGCGCCGCTCCGGGGTCGCCGACCACTACGCGCTGAACGACGAGCACGCGCTCGCGCTCGTCCGCCAGGTCGTCCGCAACCTGGGCGCGCGCAAGCCGGAGCCGCCGTGGGACGTCGCCCCGCCGGAGGAGCCGCTACTCGACCCCGCGGAGCTGTACGGGCTGATCCCCGACGACTACCGCCAGCCGATCGACCCGCGCGAGCTCGTCGCCCGCATCGTCGACGGCAGCCGCCTCGAGGAGTTCAAGGCGCTCTACGGCGAGACGCTCGTCTGCGGCTTCGCGCGGATCGAGGGGATGCCGGTCGGGATCGTCGCAAACAACGGCGTCCTCTTCGCCGAGTCGTCGCAGAAGGGCGCCCACTTCGTCGAGCTTTGCTGCAAGCGGAAGATCCCGCTCGTCTTCCTGCAGAACATCACCGGCTTCATGGTCGGGCCCGAGTACGAGGCGGGCGGGATCGCCCGCGACGGCGCCAAGCTCGTCATGGCGGTCGCTTGCGCCGAGGTGCCGAAAGTCACCGTCGTCGTCGGCGGCTCGTTCGGCGCGGGCAACTACGCGATGTGCGGGCGCGCCTACGAGCCGCGCCAGCTCTGGATGTGGCCGAACGCGCGCATCTCCGTGATGGGAGGCGAGCAGGCGGCGACGGTGCTGTCCATGGTGGGCGAAGCCGATCCGGACGAGATCCGCGCGAAGTATGCGACCGAAGGGAGCGCCTACTACTCGACGGCGCGGCTCTGGGACGACGGGATCATCGATCCGCTGGACACGAGGCGCGTGCTCGCGCTGGGGCTCTCCGCGGCGCTGAACGCGCCGATCCCGGAGACCACGTTCGGCATCTTCCGCATGTGACGAGAGGAGTTGGGATGGGCTACAGCGTGGTGCACAGGGACGACGTCGAGCCGGCCGGCCGCAATGGCCAGGTGCGGTTCGTGCGACGGGCGCTCGGCGTCGCGGCGTTCGGGGTGAACCTCTTCGAGATCCCGCCTGGCGAGGCCGGGTTCGAGCACGAGGAGAACGAGACCGGCCAGGAGGAGGTCGTCTTCGTCGTGCGCGGCTCCGGGACATGGCTCGTGTCGACCGGCGGGACGAAGGTCGAGGTGCCGGTCACGGAAGGCTCGTTCGTCCGCTTCGATCCCGACACGGTGCGGGCTCCGATGGCCGGGCCGGACGGTCTCAGCTTCCTGGCGATCGGCGTCAAGCCGGGCGCATACGAGCCGCGCGGCAACTTCTGATGCGGGTGCTCGTCCTCGGCGGGACGGTGTTCGTGGGGCGGCACGTGGTCGAGGCGGCGGTCGCGCGCGGGCACGAGGCGACGCTGTTTCACCGCGGCCAGACGGGAGCGGAGCTGTTTCCGCAGCTGGAGCACCTCCTCGGCGACCGCGACGGTGACCTCGCGGCGCTTGCCGGGCGGCGGTTCGACGCGATCGTCGACACGTCGGGGTACGTGCCGCGCGTCGTGGCGGCCTCCTGCGAGGCGCTCGCCGACTCGGGGCGCTACCTCTTCGTCTCGAGCGTGTCGGCCTACGCAGAGGAGGCGACGCGCTTCGACGAGGACGGCGGGCCCACAGATGCAGCACCGAGGAGTGAGGACGTCTCGCTCCACTACGGCGCGCTCAAGGCGGCCTGCGAGGAGGTGGTGCGCGAACGCTTCGGCGAGCGAGCGCTGATCGTCCGGCCGGGGCTGATCGTGGGGCCGCACGATCCGACGAACCGGTTCACCTACTGGGTGCGGCGGCTGACCGAGGGCGGTGACGTGCTCGCGCCCGCCCCGCCGGAGCGGGCCGTGCAGTTCATCGACGTGCGCGACCTCGCCGAGTGGATGGTGCGCGCGCTCGAGGACGGGCTGGACGGGACGTTCAACGGAACCGGCGACTCGACGACGCTGGGCGCCGTGGTCGAAGCCTGCGCGCTCGCCGGCGGCAGCGACGCGCGAATCGTCTGGGTGGACGAAGCGCTCCTGGTCGACGCGGGCGTCGCGCCGTACACGGAGCTGCCGCTCTGGATCCCGGACAGCGAGGATCCGCACGGGCGCTTCGGCGGCACGCCGAACGCGAAGGCCGTGGCGCAGGGGCTGACGTTCCGCCCGCTCGAGGAGACCGTTGCGGACACGCTCGCCTGGGTCAGGACGGAGCCGGTCGTCACCGGCTCGCGGGTCGTCGCTCCGGGAGGGCTCGCGCCGGAACGCGAGCGCGAGCTTCTCGCGCGGGTCGCAGCATGAGCATCGTCCGCATCGTCCTCTGGAGCATCGGGGACTCGCACACGACGATCGACGAGCTCCGCGCGAAGATGCCGGAGCTCACGGAGCCGAGCACCTGGCTCTGGAACGAGGCCGGCGAGCGCTTCGGGCTTATCGCCTTCGACGACGAGATCGAGGCCTACGAGCACGCGCGGCAGGTGATCGGGAAGGAGCCGGAAGCCGTCGAGGAGTTCGAGACGTGAGCGCGCTGCGGGTCGAGCGCGACGGCGCCTGGCTGCGCATCGCGCTCGCACGGCCCGAGCGGCGCAACGCGTTCGACGCGGCGCTCGTCGCGGAGCTCACCGAGGCGTTCGAGGCAGTCGACGACGCGCGGGGCGTCGTCCTCTCCGGCGAGGGGCCGAGCTTCTGCGCCGGAGCGGACATCGAGGCGATGCGCGCCGCGGCGTCGCTCTCCCAGGCGGAGAACGTGGCCGACGCGCTCCGCCTGCGCCGGCTCCTCGACACGGTCGACGGGTGCCCGGCGCCTGTCGTCGCGCTCGTGCACGGTCACGCGCTCGGGGGAGGACTCGGGCTGATCTGTTGCGCCGACGTTGCCCTGGCCCATCCGGACACTGTCTTCGGGTTCAGCGAGACGAAGCTCGGGATCATCCCGGCGGTGATCTCGCCCTTCGCGCTCGCGGCGATCGGGCCGCGGGCGGCGCGCCGCTACTTCGTGACGGGCGAGCGGTTCGACGCCGAGACGGCGCTGCGGCTCGGCCTCGTCCATGCGCTCGACGACGACCTGGAGAACGCCGGCGAAGAGGTGCTGCGCGAGCTCGCCTCCGCGGGCCCGGAGGCCGCGCGGGCGGCAAAGCGCCTCGTCCTCGACGCGCCGCTCGACGCCCGCGAGACCGCGGGAAGGATCGCCCTGCGCCGCAGCTCCGCCGAAGCGCAGGAGGGGCTCGGAGCGTTCCTCGAGAAGCGCCGCGCGACCTGGCGCGCCGACTGACCGTGGCGCTCCAGAAGCTGCTCGTCGCGAATCGCGGGGAGATCGCGTTGCGCGTCTTCCGCACCTGCGAACGGCTCGGGATCGCCACGGTCGCGGTGGTCGCCGAGGACGACGCCGGCTCGCTCCACGCCCGCGCGGCGGGCGAGGCGGTGACGATCGCGAGCTACCTCGACCCGAACGAGATCGTGCGCGCCGCGCGCGAGGCCGGGGCGGATGCGGTGCACCCGGGCTACGGCTTCCTGGCGGAGAGCCCCGAGCTCGCGGAGTGCGTCGAGGCGGCGGGGCTCGTCTTCGTCGGGCCGACCGCCGAGGCGTTGCGCTCCGCCGGCGACAAGGTGCGCGCCAAGGAGCTCGCCGTCGCGGCCGGTGTGCCGGTCGTCCCCTGGGGCGAGCCGCAGGAGATCGGTTTCCCGCTGCTCGTCAAGGCGGCCGCCGGAGGCGGAGGGCGCGGGATGCGCCTCGTGCGCACGCCCGCCGAGCTGGAGGACGCGCTCGCAGCCGCGCGGCGCGAGGCGGAGGCCGCGTTCGGCGACCCGACCGTGTTCTGCGAGCGCTACCTCGAACGGCCGCGCCACGTCGAGGTGCAGCTGCTCGCGGACACGCATGGCACCGTTCTGGCACTGGGTGACCGGGACTGCTCCGTCCAGCGCCGCCATCAGAAGCTCTTCGAGGAGGCGCCGGCGCCCGGCCTCCCGCCGGTGCTGCGCGCCGGGCTCCACGCGGCGGCGATCGCCTTCGGGCGGGCGATCGG
>JAWVDX010000407.1:0-2736 GCA_033857015.1 Gaiellaceae bacterium | reverse complement strand
GTCGACGCGCCGGCGCCCGTGATGTCGGCGCAGCCTCCACCGAGGGTGTCGCAGCGTCGCCACTGGTAGGCGTAGCTCATCGGCGCCGTGCCGCTCCAGCTTCCGGTCGAGACGGTGAGTGTCTGGCCGGCCTCCGCCGTCCCGGACATGGTCGGCGCGGTCGTAATCGACGGCGCCGATCCGGTCGAGCCGCCGCCCAACCCCAGCAGCGTCTTGTACGCATCGACCCGCCCGTAGGCGACGCTCGGGCCGATCGAGACCGCGCTTGACTCCAGCGCCTGCTCGATCTCCGTGTTCGTCGCGCTCGGAGCGTACGAGGCGGCGAGGCCGGCGAGTCCCGCGACCACCGGAGCAGCCGACGATGTCCCGCAGAAGGTGCCGTACCAGTTGCCCCTGCCCGTCGCGTAGTTGCACCCCGGTGCGGACAGCTTCACCCACGAGCCAAAGCTCGACCAGCTGTACAGGTGGTCGGTCGCGTCCGAGCCGGCCACGCCGAGCACCTCGGGGTAGGCGGCGGGGTAGACCGCCGAGCTGTTCCCGTAGTTGCCCGCCGCAGCCACCACCACGACGTTGTGGCTGTGGGCGTAGCGAACCGCACTCAGGAGGGTGCTCGAGCTCCCCGTGAAGCCGAGGCTCATGCTGATCACCCGCGCGCCGTGATCGGTCGCCCACGTGATGCCGGCCGAGACGCTCGCCACCGACCCGGCGCCGGCGTCGATCACCTTCACCGGCATGAGGGCGCAGCTCCAGCAGTAGCTCGCGATCCCGATGGTGTTGTTGCTGCGCGCCACCGCGACGCCGGCAGCCATCGTGCCGTGCCCGTCGGTGTCGCCCGTGTCCGAGGATCCCGCGAGCGTGTTCCACCCGGGGACGAAGGCGCCCTGAAGATCCGCCTGGGTGGGATCGACGCCGCTGTCGAGCACGGCCACGACCACGCTCGGGGCCCCTCGTGCGAGATCCCATGCCTTGGGCGCATTGACCAGCGCCTGGGCCCACTCGTTCGGCCACCAGTAGTCGTTCGGGAGCGTGTCGAAGCGCACCGCCGGCGCGTCGGGCTCGACGAACGCGACGCGTGGGGAGCCCTTCAGCGTTGCGAGCGCTCTGTCGAGTCCCGCCGACGGGACTGCCAAGACGTGCACGCCGAGGCTCGCGATCGTTCCGCTCTCGGCCGCGCCGGCCCCTCGCACGAGCGACGCAGCCTCGGCTGAGGTCACCCCGGCCTTGAAGTGCACGAGCAGCTTGGACGTGCTCGGGCCGCGCAATGCGCCAGGCGACGCCTGGACGCCCGCCCCTGCGCCGACGGCAACGAGAATAAGTAGAAGGAGCCTGAGCGGCATCCTGCGCGGCTGATCGAGCACTTCGACGTCCCCCTCGTCTGCTTTCCATGCCATCGGGCCGCCGCAGGGCCGTTGGCGAAGCTGCTAACCGGACCTACCATCGGCGCGCGTGACTGAGGACTCGATCCCGTTCGAGGGATTTGCCCCCTCGCTTTCCGGGCGGAGGAGTGGCCGGGCGGCGCTCGAACTCCGCTCCGTGCCGCATGTCCCGAGTGCGTTTGGCGAGGATGCCTTCGGCCGCAGAGCCGAGGCTGCGGCGCGACTGTTCGGCACGCCTCAGTACATCGTCGGGCAGACGGTCGCGGTCGTCATCTGGATCGCGCTCAACGCAGCCGCGGTCAGCCTGCGCTGGGATCCGTATCCGTTCATCCTGCTGAACCTCGCCTTCTCGACCCAGGCCGCCTATGCGGCGCCGCTGATCCTGCTCGCGCAGACCCGGCAGGTCGAGCGCGACAAGGCCGCCGTCGACCAGCTCGAGGCGCACCGCGAAGAGGTCATGACGCACGCGCAGGCGCGCGAGGCTGCGATCAAGCAGGCGACCGACGAGCTCAAGGCGCTGCTCAACGCGAACACCACGCTCACCCAACAGGACAAGGAGTTGACGGAGACCGTCGCCGCGCTCACCCGCGAGATCCACGCGAGCCTCAAGCTCGCTGGCTAGCGCAGCGTCAGTGCGGCGCGAGGTGCGCCGGCGGCTGCTCCGGCGCGAACTGAGCGGCCCGCTCGATCCACGGTCTCGCGTCGAGCTGCTCGAAGATCTCGCGTGACTCGGCAAGGAGCGGCTCGACCTCGGCGCCGCGCTCGTCCCGCGCGAGCCACTCGCTGTGCTCGAGGAGCGTCACGGCGAGGTAGAAGCGGAACCCGATCTCGCGGAACCCGCGCGCTGAGAGGGCGAAGAGACCGTCCGCGTCCCCGGCGCCTGGTTGCCGGGCCGCCAGGCGCGCGCGGAAACGCTGCGCATGCGCCTCCAGGAATCGAGAAGACCGTCCGGGCGGCAGCGTCTCGACGATCGCCAGCAGCTCCTCCACGCGCTCCATGTCGTCGACCGCGAATGCAGCCTCCAAGGCGATGACGAACGCCTCCTTCAGGCATTCGCTTCTCATCCCCACCACGTCGCGCAGGTCGAGCCCCGCACCCGCGGCGACGAGCGCGGCGGCGCCCTTGCCCTCGGCCTGCAGGAGCGTTGCCTCGGTGAGGTGGAGCTGCCCCTGCTCCTGGACGTCCGCCGAGGATTCGAGCTCCGCGAAGAACCGCGCGTTGCGCTTTGCATCCTCGAGCTGGCCCCGGTTCACCCTGATTGCCACCGCCGGTGGCATGAGGGCGGCAAATGCGATCCGGGCGCTCGACCAGTCCTCCTCGGGCAGGCCGCCTTCGCGTGCTGCGACCTCATCCCAGCGTC
>JAWVDX010000406.1:0-6913 GCA_033857015.1 Gaiellaceae bacterium | reverse complement strand
GCCCAGCTCGAAGCCGGCGATCCGCGAGCGGGCGTCATCCCGGGCGGTCAGGAAGAGGAAGGGGATGTCGCTGCGCCCGTGCAGCTCGCGCGCCAGCTCGAAGCCGTCGCGGCGGGGCAGCATCACGTCGAGGATCACCAGGTCGGGGCGGAACGAGGCGACCGTCTGGTCGAAGCCGTCGCCGGTCTCGCGGCCCTCCACGTGGTAGCCGGCCTGACGCAGCGAGGCCGCGACCGCGTCGCGGATCGAGCGCTCGTCCTCGACAAGCAGCACACGGGGGGCACCGACTGCAGACATCTCCTCGTAGCGTAGCTCGCTCCGACTCAAGATCCAGTCAGAGAATTCCCTGCACTTTGACTGGGTGCTGACCTTTCGAGGGCACGCTCCGGTCAATGCGTCGCGCGCTCCTGCTGCCGTTGCTCCTCCTGACGGTCGCCGCAGGCGGGAAGGCGCGCGACGCAGGCCCGCTCCTGACGATCCTTCCGCCGGCCCATGCCGACGTCGTCGTCTTCGCGCCGCACCCGGACGACGACGTCCTGGGCGCCGGCGGGATCATCCAGCAGGCGCGGGCCGTCGGACGAAGCGTCGTGGTCGTCTTCATGACGAGCGGCGACGGCTACCCGGACGCGGCGGCCCAGCTCGCGCACAAGGCGACCTTCGAGCTGAAGCGGCGCGACTTCCTGCTCCTCTCCCGGGCCCGCCAGCAGGAGAGCAGTCGCGCGGAGGCGGTGCTCGGCGTCTCGCGCGACCACCTCGTGTACCTCGGCTACCCGGATGCGGCTCTCGACAAGGTCGCGGAGAATCCCAGCTCCGAGCCGGTCACGCAGCCGTTCACGGGGCGCAGCGCGACCTACGGCGCCTGGGTGCGCGACTACCACTCGACGGTGCACGGCAAGCCCGCGCCCTACACGCGCGGGGCTGCGGTCGGCGACGTCGCCGAGCTCGTGCGGCGCCTCGAGCCGAGCGCCGTCTACACCACGATGGCGGCGGACACCCACCCCGACCACGCGGCGACCTTCTCCATCGTGAACGAGGCGCTCTACCGGGCGGACTACCACGGGCGCCTCGTCACCTTCCTGATCCACGGCGCCTCCGCGAGCTGGCCCTGGCGGCAAGGCGACGACCTGGACGGGCGCTTCCTCCGGGAGGCCGGCGCGCTTCCCGCGGGGGTGAGCTGGCCGCCTCCGCTCCGGGCGCAGCTCACGCCGGGGCAGGCGGCGCGCAAGCTGCGTGCCATCACGCGTGAGGCCACGCAGATGGCGCTTCCGGCCGAGAACGTGGGGCTGCGCTCATTCGCGAAGGGCGAGGAAGTGTTCTGGCCGCTGCGGCTGCGCTGGTAGGGGAGCCGCGCCGCGATACTTCGGCGCATGGAGGACGGGCGCATCGGCACCGAGATCGCGGGCTACCGCGTCCTCGAGCAGATCGGCCACGGCGGGACGAGCGTCGTGTACCTCGCGGAGCACGTGCGCCTCGGCCGCAAGGCGGCGCTCAAGCTGCTCTCCCCCGGCTTCGGCGACGCGGACTTCAGCGACCGCTTCGTGCGCGAGTCCCAGCTGGCTGCGGGGATCGACCATCCGGCGATCGTCCCGGTCTACGACGCGGGCGAGGCGGGCGGCGTGCTCTACATCGCGATGGCGCACGTGGAGGGCTCCGACCTGCGGGCGCTGCTCGCCGAGGAGGGGCCGCTTGCTCCTCGCCGCGCCCTGCGCATCCTCGGTCAGGTCGCCTCGGCGCTCGACGCGGCGCATGCGCGCGGCCTCGTGCACCGCGACGTCAAGCCGGCGAACATCCTGGTGGGGGCGGACGACCGGGCGTTCCTCTCCGACTTCGGCGCCGTCAAGGAGTTGGCCGGGGCGGGGATGACGCGCACCGGAGCCTTCCTCGGGACGATCGAGTACGCCGCGCCGGAGCAGATCGAGGGGAAGGCGCTCGACGCGCGCACGGACGTCTACGCGCTGGCCTGCGTGCTGTACGAGTGCCTCGCGGGCGAGCCGCCGTTCCATCGCGAGTCCGAGGTGGCCGTGCTGAACGCGCACCTCCATGCCGCGCCGCCGGAACTGCGCAAGAGCCAGCCGGAGCTCCCGGAGGCGCTCGACCGGGTGATCGCGAAGGCGGTCTCGAAGTCGCCGCTGGATCGCTATGCGAGCTGCGGCGAGCTCGTCGCGGCGGCGCGCGAGGCGCTCGCGCCGCCGCCGCATGTGCGGGCGGGACGGCTGTGGGTGTCGCTTGCAGCGCTGCTCGTGGCGGCCGCGGCAGGGGCGGCGCTCGGGTTCGGTCTCGGCCGGTCAGGCCGCAGCGCGGTTCACGAGACGGTGACCCGAACGACGTCGTCGCCGCTTCCGACCGACCCGCACATCCTCGACGCGGCCGGCTTCGAGCTCATCCAGAAGGGCTTCTACCGGCAGGCGCTCCCGTTCGAGCGGGTCGCCGTCCGTGAGCTGCGCGGCAAGGGGCCTGCCGACAAGACGGAGGGCTACGCGAACTTCAACCTGGCGCGCGCGCTCGAGCACATCGGCCGCTGCACCGAGGCGCTCCCGTACGCGAAGGCGGCCTACCGGTTGGAGGGGAGCAACGCCGCGCCACTGCTCAAGAACGTGCGCCGGTGCGCAGCAAAAGAGCATAAGCCGTAGCGCTCGGCGGGCGAGCGGATGGCTCCTTGGCGAGCGCGGCGAGGCAGGCTTCGGCGAGCGGTGCGGGGAGCGACGGCGGAGGCGGCTCCTCGGCCAGGTGGGCGTAGCCGACCTCGAGCAGGCTCCGTCCTCCGAACGGAGGACGCCCGACGAGACAGTGGTAGGCGACGCAGCCGAGGGAGTACACGTCGCTCGCCGGCGTGGCGGGGTCGCCGGCGATCAGCTCGGGGGCGACGTAGTGCGGCGTGCCGACGAGGGCGCCGTCGCGGGTGAGGCGCGTCCAGTCGCGGGCCGTCGCGAGGCCGAAGTCGGCGAGGTGCGCACGATCCTCCGTGTCGATCAGCACGTTGGACGGCTTCACGTCGCGGTGCACCAGGCCGCGCGCGTGGAGCGCGTCGAGCGCCGCTGCGACATCCGTGACGAGCGCGGCGGCGCGCGGCGGGGCGAGCGGCTCCGGCTCGAGGAGCTCCGCCAGCGACCCCGGGTAGAGCGGCAGCACGAGGAAGGGCTGCCCGTCCGCCTCCCCGGCCTCGAGCACCGGGACGAGGTGGCGGCCCTGCACCTCGGCGGCGACCCGCGCCTCGCGCAGGAAGCGCGCCCGCCGCCCGGGGTCGCGCGCCTGCTCCGGGCGGAGGAGCTTCAGCGCAACGTCGCGCTCGCCGTCCCGGGCCCGAAAGACGAGCGCGGTGGCGCCTTCGCCGAGCTGCTCCGCAAGCGTGAAGCTCCCGATCGTGGCGCCCGGCTCCATCCTGCGATTATCCGGCCGGTGAGGGAGATCCGCCTGCTCGGGCCGGTCGAGGCGCTGCGCGACGGGGCGCGGGTGCCGCTCGGGCCGAAGCCGCTGGCGCTACTGGCGCTGCTCTGCCTCGGGCGCGGACGGGTCGTCTCCGTCGATCGGCTCCTCGACGACCTCTGGGCGGAGCGTCCGCCCGAGACTGCGCTCAAGGTGGTGCAGGTGTACGTGTCCCAGCTGCGCAAGGCGCTGGGCGCCGAGCTCATCGAGACGCGCGACCCGGGGTATCGCGTGACGGTCGCCGAGGAGGAGCTCGACCTGGCGCGCTTCGAGGCGCTGACCGCTTCGGCGCGCGGGCTCGATCCGCGGGGCAAGGCGGCGCGGCTGCGCGAGGCGCTCGGGCTCTGGCGCGGCGCTCCGCTCGCAGGGTTGCGCGAGCCGTTCGCCGCGGCCGCGGCCGCTCGTCTCGAGGAGCTGCGGTCGGCTGCGGTCGAGGAGCGGATCGCCGCAGACCTGGAGCTCGGCGCGGGAGCGGAGCTCGTCCCCGAGCTGGAGGAGCTCGTTCGGGAGGAGCCGCTCCGCGAGCGGGTGCGGGGCCAGCTCATGCTCGCGCTCTACCGGGCGGGCCGCCAGGCCGAGGCGCTCGAGCGCTACCGGGAGGGGCGCAGCGCGCTCGTCGAGCAGCTCGGCCTCGAGCCGGGGCCGGCGCTGCACGAGCTGGAGCGGGCGATCCTCCGCCAGGATCCGGAGCTGGCGCCTGCGCCGGCACGCCCGCGGCGGACGGTGCTGGTGCTGGACGAGGCGCTCGTGGCGTTGGCGCGACCGCTCGCCGGGCCGGAGCACGAGCTGCTCGTCGCGCGCATCGTCGGCGACGCGACGGAGCTTGCCGCCGCGACGGAGGTGCTGCGGCCATACGCCGCCGAGGCGCGCATCGCCGTGTTCACGAGCCGGAGCCCCGCCGAGGACACGATCCGCCTCGCCCGCGAGCAAGACGCGGCGCTCACGCTCGGGCGCTACGCCGGCCTGGATGCGCTGCGCGCGCTCGACGAGCTGCCGTGCGATCTGGCCCTGTCTACGTCGGACATGTCCCGGGGACAGTCCCCGGGACATGTCCCGTTTGGGCGTGGCGTTCCGGTGACCGTCCCGTTCGGAGGAGGAACGCACGAGTGGGCGGCGCTCGAGCTCGCGGTCTGGCTCGCCCGCGCC
The DNA here is from genome assembly GCA_033857015.1 of Gaiellaceae bacterium. Lineage (GTDB taxonomy): Bacteria > Actinomycetota > Thermoleophilia > Gaiellales > Gaiellaceae > JAWVDX01. The sequence continues at coordinate 2,344 of JAWVDX010000406.1, read as the reverse complement.
CACGGCCTCCCGCTGCGCCTCGTCGGGAGCGGCGCCCGCCCCGACCGCCGGGACGCGAGCCGCCTGCTGGCGAGCGCCTCGCTCGTCGTGCAGCGCTTCGCCGGCATCGTCCCGGAGCCGGCGCTCGCCGACCCGGCTGAGCTGTCCCACGCGGACGCCTCGCTCCTCCTCGTCGGCCTCCCCGACGACTGGCGCGACGAAGGCCTCGGAGCGACACGCGAAGCCCTCGTCGCAAATCCACCCGCCCCGCTCCTCCTCGTCCGCCGAGGCCTCCGCCCCGGCGGCCTCGCTCCGGACGAGAGCCTCACCCGCTTCACCTGGTCGCTCGGTTAGCGCCTTTACCCCACCGCAACCCGCGAGGCGGACACTCCGAGAATGCGCCTCATGCTTGCGATCCTCGGGTTCGTCGCGGCCGCTACGCTCACACCGACGGCGGTACAGGCGCTCCACGCGCCGCCCCGGCTGCGCGTGGCGTGGATCGACTCCGTGTCGACCCTCCGCGTCGACACGGGTGCGCGCGGCCCGACTACGATCGACGAGCTGTGGTGGCCCGACGGTCGCCGCTGCCACTCGGCGTGCACCGGCGGAAGCTTCGGCGCGCCCGCGTGGTCGCCGGACGGGAGCCGCCTCGCCTACTGGATCTACACGTCCCCGAGCGGCCGCGTGCTCGATGTCAACGACCTTTCCGGGTACGCGTACGACGAGAAACAGACCTGGAACGATGGCCACACGACATTCCTGCACCGGATCGCGACCCATCCACGCGCGCTCCTCGGCCCACGCCGCGGCACGACGCGACCGCTCGCGAGCAGCCAGCCTCCCGCTGCCGATGCTCCGACGTGGTCGCCGCGCGGCGCCATGCTCGCGTTCGTGACTGCCGCGGGCGACGTGGTCGTCGTGAGCGCTCGCACCGGCCGGACACGCGTCATCCGCACGAGCAGGCTCGGCGAGCGCACGCCCGCAGCGCTCCGGCTTGCGTTCTCGCCGGACGAGCGGCACCTCGCGATCCTCGGCTGGGATGCCGGCGCCTGGGTCGCGACGCTGAGCGACCGCTCGCTCCGCCGCATCCCCACCGCCGGCGTGCGCGCCTACGGCCTTGCCTGGGCACCCGACAGCCGGCACTTCGTGTTCATGCGCGGCGACCGGCGCGGGAACGGTCAGCTCGTCATCGGGTCGCTTGGCTCGGCCCGCAGCGTCCGCTTGACAAACGACGTGCCGGTCGATCGGTTTGCCCACTTCGCGAACGCCGACCCGGCTTGGGCGCCGGACGGCAAGCACGTCGCCTTCCTCTCCAACCGCGATAGCGCGGACGACTCCGAGCTCTTCCTGATCGGCGCGGACGGGCGCGGAGAGCGGCGACTCACGCGTCGGAGCTTCCTCTCGGGGCCGGTCCGCTGGGCTCCGGACAGCCGCCACGTCGTCTTCGTCGAGGGCCCGTGGCGGGAACGGAAACGGATCGCAGTCGTCGACGTGACGACGGGCGCACGGCGCGTCGTGCATGTCGCGCCCGAGCCGCTGGACTGGTCGGCGGGCGTCGCGCTCGGCTGGACCGGGCAGCCGCCGTCGCTACAGCTCGCTCCGGCCCCCACCTCTGTCGGACCGCACCGCATCAGGGTCGTCCGCGACCACGCCCCGATCGGACACGCGCGCGTCGTCGGTCTGCACGCCGTTTCGCGCCTCGCCGAAGGCTTGACGACCGAGTACGTGACAGCGGTGAGCCCCGACGGCTCCCTCGCTGCGTTCGTGCGCACCGGCAGGTCGGAGCGCTTCGCGGTCGGCGTCATCGCACTGGCGACGGGCGCGAAGCGGATCGTCGCCCGTTCGAGCTCCGCGACGCCGTCGGCGACGGCGCCCGTCTTCTCGCGGGATGGCGACGCCCTCTCGTTTCGCGGCCGGGCAACCCTCGTCACCGTGACGCTCCGCACCGGCAAAGTCCACCTCCGCGCGGTGGACGACACGGTCTTTCGGAGCCCTGCGGGCGTGGCGACCCTCGAGGCGCGACGCGACGCGACGCTGCTCCGAGACCGCTCCGGCCACGTGCGGCTGCTTGCGGGCGGCTTCCTCCCCCAGGCCGGCAGCTGGGCGCCGAACGGACGGCGGTTCGCACTCGTCCGGCGGGCCGGGTACCACCGGGCTCAGGTCGTCCTGTTCGACGGCCACGGAAAGCGCCTGGGCGACCTCCTCGGGATCCGCGAGCCTTATGCCGAATGGTTCTCCGTCTCATGGAGCACGGACGGCCGCTGGCTCCTCGTCACGCCCGGCTACGGCGGGTCGCGGCCGCCGCTCCCGCCGCTCTACGCCTACTCGGTCGTCAGCGGCCGGATGAGCAAGGTCCTGCGCAGCG
>JAWVDX010000405.1:0-6315 GCA_033857015.1 Gaiellaceae bacterium | reverse complement strand
GTCGCTGAGGCTGACGCGGATCCGCACCTGCTTGCCCGCGGTCGCCATCCGGAATGCCACGGCAGAGACGAGGCCGTCGCTGCGCAGGTACTGGATGCTCGTCGGGTCGACGCCGCTCGCGACGCGCTGGGCGCTCGGCCCGGTGAGGGCGTGGGCGCCGTTCGCGAGCAGCGAGGCGGCTGCGACGGAGAGGAGGAGGGAGCGGAGACGGCGGATCATCTCCCTGGCAATCGGCCGGGACGACCGCCGGTGGGCTAGTCAGGAACCAGGGCGCGGGTGAGCGAAGCGTGCGCTCCGGCTCCCTTTCCCGCAGGTGCGGCATCCCCGATTCGGGGAGGGGCCGCCGAACGGCCTAGGAAGCGCTGCCGTCGCCCTGGCGGGGGCGCGGGCGCAGGAAGGTGTCGCGGATCAAGCCGACGTCCGGAGCGGACGCGGCCGGCGCGACGGGCGTGATCGGGATGATCTGGGGCGCCGGGCCGGCCGGAGCCACGGGAGGCTGACTCGCCACGGCGGGCTGCTGCTGCGGGACGACGATCGCCGCCGGCGTCGCGACGGGCATCGGCTGGTAGGCCGTCTCGGGGCTCTCGGGGACGAAGCCTCCACCGGCGACCGCGGGGCGGGGCTGGGCGGGCACGGCTGCGGGCGGAGCGACCGCCGCTGGCGGCGCCACCGGCTGATGCATCGGCACGATGTGCGGCAGCTCCTCGACCGGGACGACCGGGGGCGGAGGCGTCTCGAGCTCCGGTGCGCCGTAGCTCGGCGTCGACCACGACTCGACGGGCGCGGGCACGGGCGTCAACGTGGGCAGGGGTGCGAGGACCGGGGCGGGGTATGCCTCGGGCTCCGGGCTCAGGACATGGAGCACCGCGTCGGGCGCCGGCTCGGCCTCGGCCGCCGGGGCCACAGGAGCCCGCTCGTAGGCCGTGTAGCGGTACACGACGTCGTCTTCCTTCACGAAATAGGTGTGACCGCCACCCGCGGAGTAGTGCATGATCGCGCGGTCCGCGCGGCTTGCCAGCGAGAGCAGCGCGTCGAACGAGGCCACGTCCGCGAACGGCGCAGCCTGCTCGGTCATGTGGGTGACCGGGACGAGCCACTCCCCGTAGCCGGCGGCGATCCGGGCCGGCTCGTCGGAGGCGCGGCGGGAGCGGAGCATGAGGAAGGCGGCGGCGAGGGCGAGCGCTCCGACGAGGGCGCCGATCGCGCCCACGGTGCGCGCCTTGCCGATGCTCAGCGTCGCGAGCTTGAGGTCGATCGTGGCAGGCGCGCTCTTCGTCCCGCTACCGGCCTGGCTCTGCGTGTACTGGATCGCAGGCGACCCATCCGGGTTCGTCGTGGCCGAGTCGGGATAGAGGCGGATCTTGTCGTAGCGCAGCGGGAGGAACGGCGCGAAGCTGCTCTTCAGCTGCTGCGTGCCGACCCGTCCGTGCTGCTCGATCGTCGCGAGCAGGTTGATCCGGTAGGTCTGGCCCGAGCCGGAGCCGGTCGCGTCCTCGACCTGCGAGAGCATCGTCGAGAGCTTGTCGAGGTGGATCGTCGCGGCGAGGTCGACCTTCGCCGAGGTGAACGGCCGCGGCGGGACGAGCACGAACGTGCGCTGCCAGAGGTTGTCGCCGGAGACGCGCATGACGAGACCCGCGGTCCCAGTCGAGACGACGGGCTGGCCGGCGCCGTCGAGCGTGTAAGCCACGTGGACGCGGACCGAGCGGGCGAGGCGGGAGAAGACGGTGTCGCCGGTTCCGATCTTGCCAGTCGGATAGACGGCGCTCGGCTTGGCCGTTGCGCCGTACTTGAACTCGACCTGCTCCGTGTAGGAGTCGGGGACGACCTCGATCTTGGTGTTGGGGTGCGTGAACGCGACCAGCGCCAGCAGGGCGAACACCCCGGTGACTGCGGCAGCGCCGGCGACGGCGTGCTCGGGCCGCAGAAGCGGTGCTCCGGAGGGGCCGCGTGCTTCGGGTGCCGGCTGCTCGCCGCGCCCGCTGCGCTCGCTGCCGCCGCGGCGCCGGGCGGCGCCGAAGCCGCCGAAGGTCAGGAGGAACGCGACGCCGGCGATGATCGCCGCGTTCTGGGGCTTCTTGATCCAGCTCATGTAGACGCCCGCGTGGGGGATGTGCACCCACGCCTTGCCGACGAGGTCGGACTCGGTCACGTAGGGGGCACGCAGCGAGACGGGGTCGATGAAGGAGTTGTTGTCGCCCTTGAAGATGTAGTGGCCCTGGTCGTCGATCTCCTTGATCCGGTGGAGGACCACGAGCTGGTTGAGGTCGCGATTGCGATAGGCCACGATGTCCCCGGCCTGGTAGGAGCTCGCCTTGCGCACGATGACGAGGTCGCCGCCGTGGTAGACGGGCACCATGCTGATCCCGCTCGTCTCGACGTAGGCGTTCGACCCGAACGGGAGCTGCGCCGGCGCCAGGAAGTACCAGGCCGCGGCAGCAACCACGAGAAAGGCGAGCGTTGAGAGTGGGCGTCTAGGGGACATGCCGTCAACCAGTCCTTCGCAAGGGGCCGAGATTCCGTTGTTCTCTTCGACATTTCGCGGGCAAATCTTGAACCCGGTTTCGCCGCAAAACAGGGGCGGCGCGCCTCTCGGCGCGCCGCCCCTTTCCGATCCAGATTGCTGCAGGCGCTACGGGTTGACCGTATCGACGCCGACGACCTGGTTCGCGGTGATCGCGCCGATCGTCGGATTCGACGCGAAGGTGCACGTCCAGACGGTCGGGACGCCGTTCGCGCTGCCGGTGCAGTCGTTCGAGAACGTGCCGCCGTACGAGAAGCGGACCTGCGTGCTAACCGCGCCGGCGACGTTCGAGTAGGTGACGCCCGGGGCCGCGAAGGTCAGCCTGACCGTCGCGATCTTGCCGGTCGCGTCGAGCGTGTAGCTCGGCGTCACAGCCGGGAGTGCGCTGACCACTCCGGGGCCGTCGCCGGCCTTGGAGCCCGAGACGGTGATCGTCGCGGTGAACGCGTACGCCGAGGACGCGATGATCCCCGCGATCAGGATCGTCCCGAGGATGCTCTTGATGCCCTTCTTGCCGTGCCGCCGTACCTTCATGTGAATTCTCCTTGCCGCAAGATCCTGACTGGATCGGTTGTCTCCGTCAGGCGGTCACGGGGGGCGTGACTCTTTCAGTGCCGCCTACGCGCTTTTGTGGATCTCCGCAGCGCGTTAGTCCTATCGTCGGCACACATTTGCGTACGTTCATGACCCGTAAGGGGGATCCCGGAGGAACCCGAGAGGCGGGGTCAGAGGCCGGACGGCGTGTTCGTCGTCACGGTGGTGTACGTGCCCGAGGCGAGCGTGCAGGAGCTGCGCGCATAGTTGCCGGGCCCCTGTCCGTCGTAGCAGACGTCGCCGCCTCCCTGGCCGCCGTTGATCGTCAGGTCCGGGTTCGCAATGCCGTTCGCCACTCCACCGGGAACGATGCAGTCGTTGCCCTTGCCGGCGCTGATCGTCGTGCCCGAGCCGGCGTTTCCGAGCAGCAGCTGCGAGCTGTTGTTGCTCGAGTTGCCGTACGTGTTCCCATTGCCCACATTCCTCATCCCGGCGATCGTGAGGACGCTGCAGGCAGTCGGCCTCATCTCGGTGAGCGGGTCGATCGTGTGGGACTTGTCGTAGACCACGCTCCCGCCGACGACGATCGTCGAGGCGAAGACCGCGCTCGTCAGGTAGCCGAGCCCGACGGACAGCGTGAGCGCGACGAGCAAGGCCCGGTAGCGACGCAGCGGGGAGTGCCTGCGTGTCATCAGCTCGTTGCCGCCACGCGCAGGGCGGTCGTGGCGTTGAAGGGGACGCTGGGAAGCGAGGAGAAGGCGCAGGTGAAGACGAGGCCCGACGCCGAGCAGGCGTTGCTCCAGACGCCGCCGATCGAGGCGCGCACGTCCGCCGGGGCCGGGTTGGACGCGAAGGTCACGACAACCTGGTCGATCAGGGTCGGGGTCGAGGCGTTGAGCTGATAGCGGATCGAGGCGACGGAGAAGGTGCTGTTCGCTACGACGCCCGCTCCGTCCCCGGCCTTGCCCGGGTTGACGGTCAGCGCGGCCGTCAAGGCGAAGCCGGAGCAGCAGACGAGCGCGCCCACCAGGAGCTGGATGAGAACCGCTCGCCGCGAGCGCTTCGTGTGCCTGTGCCGCCGCTTCACTCGACCAACTCTCCCTGCTTCCGTGCCGCAGAGCCCGTTCCGGGCGTCATGGTCGCCGGATCGGCGCGCCATGACTCATTCGTCGGCATGCTCGCGGGACTGTGCATACCCCGGACGGGGGATCGGGCGTACGCGTTTCCTCCCAGAAGTCCAGGCGTTGCAGGCTGTTTTGCGGTCGATGCGGGTGCTCGCCATGGGCACTATGATCGCCGTCGATGGCCCACTTCGCTCTCTCCGCCATCGGTCGCGACCGTCCCGGCATCGTCGCAGGCGTCACGGGGACGCTCCTCGAGCACGAGGTCAACATCGAGGACTCGCAGATGGCCATCCTGCGAGGCCACTTCACGATGACGCTGATCGTGAGCGCGCCCGACCTGATCGACATGCCCGGGCTCCGCGCCGACCTGGAGCGGACGCGGGAGCGGCTCGGGCTCGACGCGATCACCGTCAGCCGGGTCTCGGACTCGCCGCCCGACGAGACCGGCCCCAGCCACATCGTGACGGTCTACGGGGCGGATCATCCGGGGATCGTGCACGCCGTCACCGTCGAGCTGGCGCGCGCCCATATCAACGTGACCGACCTCAACACGCGCCTCGTCGACCAGGCCGGCGAGCCGCTCTACGTGATGATGCTCGAGGTGGCCGTCCCGAGCGACCTCGGCGACGACGAGCTGCGCTCGCTGCTCCAGGCGGTCGGCCGCGACCAGTCGGTCGAGGTCAGCGTGCGGCAGCTGGACCAAGTCGCCCTCTGACTCGATGACTGTCCGCCCGGTTCTACGGGTGCCGGATCCGGTGCTCAAGGCTCGGGCTCGCGCGCTGGCGGCCGAGGAGCTCGCGCTCGCCGGGCAGGTCGCGGCCGACCTCCTCGACACGATGCGCGCGCATCCGCGGTGTGTCGGTCTCGCAGCGCCGCAGATCGGCGAGCTCGTGCGCATGGTGGTGGTCGACTGCACCGACCATCCGCGAGCGCCGGACGCGGCGGGCCTGCTGCTGCTCGTGAACCCGGAGATCGTCGAGCGGGACGGGGAGGAGGTCGCGCGCGAGGGCTGCCTCTCGATCCCCGAGCTGACGGCGAACGTCCGCCGCTCGGTCTCGATCGCCGTCGAGGCGCTGACCCCGGACGGGGAAGTGATCGCGCTGCGCTCGCAGGGGTTCGAGGCCCGCTGCATCCAGCACGAGCTCGACCACCTGGACGGGATCCTCTTCCTCGACCGCGTCGACTCGCTGCGCCGCGACGTATTCCGCCGCAAGAGCTACGGCTAGGTCCGCCGGATGGTGCGGGCGACCGCGGAGAGGAGGTCGCCCGGGCGGAACGGCTTGGAGAGGAACTCCACGCTGTCGGGGAACGCGTCGGGATCGTTGACGTACCCGCTCATGACGATCGCCGGCAGGCCGGGGCGGAGCGCCCGCACCTGCAGGACTAGCTCGTCCCCGTAGAGCTCCGGCATCACCAGGTCGGTCAGGAGGAGGTCGAACTCGGCGTCGCTGCGAACGAGCTCGAGCGCGTCGGACACCGTCTTCGGAGACGACACCACGTAGCCGCTCGCCTCGAGCGTCTGCACGACCAGGCGGCGGACGAGCTCGTCGTCCTCGACGAGGAGAACGCGCCCGCCGGCGTGGGCTGCGGCCCTGATGTTCTCGGGCTCCTCGGCCGAGGCGAGCGGGAGGCGCAGCTCCACGCGCGTGCCGCCGCCCGGGGAGCTCTCGAGCCGGAGCCGGCCGCCGCTCTGCAGCACCGTACCGTGCACGGCTGCGAGCCCGAGGCCGGATCCGCTCACGGCTTCCTTCGTCGAGAAGAACGGGTCGAACGCGCGCTCCCGGGTCGCGGCGTCCATGCCCACGCCGGTGTCGGTGACGCGCAGCAGGCCGGCTTGCGCCTCCGAGCGGGTCTCGATGGAGATCGTCCCGCCTGCAGGCATCGCCTCGGTCGCGTTCAGCGCCAGGTCGAACAGGATCTGGCGTAGCGCATCCGGGTCGAAGCGGACCGGCCGGAGGTCGGGTGCAAGGTCGAGCACGATCGTGACCTCCCGCCCGACGAGCCGCTCGAGCAGCGGCTGCAGGTCGGTCAGGAGCTGGTTCAGCTCGACGGCGGTGGGATGGAGGACGCGGCGCTGGCTGAAGGCCAGCAGGCCTTGCGTGAGCGTGCCGGCGCGGTCGGTCGCGGCCTGGA
>JAWVDX010000404.1:0-3053 GCA_033857015.1 Gaiellaceae bacterium | reverse complement strand
GCATGTCGATGCCGGCGTTCACGGCGGTCGCGACGTCGGTCGGGGAGAACCCCGGCTCGCCGTCGATGTCGTCGATCCCAGCCCAGTCGCTGACGACGAAGCCGTCGAAGCCGAGCTCGCCCTTCAGGAGGTCGGTGATCAGGTACCGGTGGCCGTGGCAGCGCACGCCCTGCCAGGAGTTGTAGGAGATCATCACCGAGCCGGCGCCGGCCGCGAGCGCGTCCAGGTAGGGCGCCACGTGGATGGCGCGGAACTCCGCCTCGTCGAGCTCGACGTTGCCCCGGTCGAGACCGCCGGTCGTGCCGCCGTCGCCGACGAAGTGCTTCAGCGTGCAGAGGATCGAGGTCGGCGTCGAGCCGAGCTCGTCCGTCTGGATCCCGGTGACCATCGCAGCCATCGTCGAGGCCAGCGAGGGGTGCTCGCCCGGGCTCTCGAAGGTCCGTCCCCAGCGCTCGTTGCGCGCGACGGCGATGCAGGGCGCGAACGTCCAGCGCGGGCCCGTCGCGACGACCTCAACGGCCAGCGCGGCGCCGATGCGGCGGTTGAGGTCGGCGTCGTTGGCGGCGCCGAGCCCGATCTGGTGCGGGTAGATCGTCGCGCCGTGGAGGTTGTTGTGGCCGTGGACGGCGTCCGTGCCGTAGAGGATCGGGATCCCGAGGCGCGTCGAGAGCGCGATGCGCTGGTAGCGGTCGACCATGTCGGCCCAGGTCTGCGGGTCGTTCGGCTCGGGCGCCGAGCCGCCGCCGCTGAAGACGGAGCCCAGGTGGTAGGTCGCGAGATCCGACTCGTCCTCGAGGTAGCGACGGTCGATCTGGGTCATCTGGCCGAGCTTCTCGTCGACCGTCATGCGGCCGAGCAGATCGGCGACCCGCGCAGCGACCGGCGCGTCGACGTCCTTGTAGACAGGCTCCGTGTACACACTCATTGGACGATCCTTTCGTGGTGTTGCGCACGCGCGCGGGGGGTTGGCGTCGTGCTGCGACTATGGTCGAGACACTCGAGCTCGGCGGGCGTGACCTTCCGCTTCGTCTTGCTGTCCATCAGCAGCTCCGCTTCGACGGCTTGCAGGTGCGCACCGTGATCGTGCGGGAGAGTGGCGAGGCGTTGCCCACGGTATCGCGGGCGCGCACGGCGAACCTGTACTGCCGCGCGGGCTTGAGCCCGGCGAACTTGAATGCGACCGCCCTGGTCGTCCCGGCCTTCACGCCGCCGCGATAGACGTCGTAGCCGGCGATCCCGCTCCGATCCGCGGAGGCCGCCCAGGCGAGCGTCGCGCTGCGCGGCGTGAGGTGGGTGATGTGCGGCTGCGGGGTGATCGGCGCCTCGGTGTCTGCGCCAGTCCGCTTGTAGACGCGCACCCAGTCGACCGCCATCGTCTGCGGGAAGGAGGTCGTCGCGTCCGGGTTGCCCGGCCAGTCGCCGCCGACCGCCACGTTCAGGAGCAGGAAGAAGGGATGGTCGAAGGGCCACGGCGAGCCGGACGGCTGGTCGCCGCGCTGCTTGCGCTCATACTCCTTGCCGTCGAAGAAGAAGGCGATCGCGCTCGGCGACCACTCGATCGCATAGTCGTGGAAGGCGTCGGCGAGCGTCCCGCTCGAAAGCGCCACGGAGCCGGTGAGCGAGGAGCCGCCCGAGTACCCCGGCCCGTGCAGGCTGCCGTGGTTGACCGCCGGCTCACGGCCGATGTTCTCCATGATGTCGACCTCGCCCGACTGGGGCCAGCCGACCTTGGCGATGTCCCCGCCGAGCATCCAGAAGGCGGGCCAGATCCCCTGGCCCTGCGGGAGCTTGATGCGCGCCTCGATCCGCCCGTAGGTGGTCGTGAACTTGCCCTGCGTGAGGATCCGCCCGGAGGTGTAGTCCCAGTCGCCTGCCTTCTCCTTGCGCGCGACGATCTCGAGCTGCCCGTCCCCGTTCTGGCGCACGTTCGAGGTGCGGTCGGTGTAGCTCTCGAGCTCGTTGTTGACGCCGAGGTTGCCGGTGTCGTACGTCCACTTGGAGGAGTCCGGCGGCGTGTTCGAGGCGCCGTTGAACTCGTCGCTCCAGGTCAGCGCCCAGCCCGCCGGCGCAGTGTCGCCCTTGCCGCGGGGAACTGCGATGAATCCGATGACCGCCGCGAGCGCAAGACAGGAGACGAGGATGAGGGCGCGCGGCTTCGTCACGCCTATGAGTCGAGCGCAAGCCCCGCGGACCGCGCCCGTTCCCGGTGGGCGGCGATCAGCTCGCTGTACCAGAGGGCGCTCGACTTGGGCACCCGCTCGAGGCTCGGGTAGTCGATGTAGACGATCCCGAAGCGGCGCGAGTAGCCGCGGGCCCACTCGAAGTTGTCGAGCAGCGACCAGACGAAGTAGCCCGCGATCGCCGCGCCGTCCTGGACGGCCCGGCCGACCGCGTCGATGTAGCCCTCCAGGAAGGCGACGCGCTCCGGGTCCTTCACGGAGCCGTCGTGCTGGCGGTAGTCGTAGAACGCGGCGCCGTTCTCGGTGATGTACATGCACGGCGGGTCGTACTCGCGCTGGACGCGCATCAGCAGCTCGTAGAAGGCGTCCGCGTTGACCTCCCAGGGGAAGCCCATCGCGGTGTACTGGGCGTTCTGATCCATGAGGATCCCGTCCCCGTCGCCGTTGTTCCCACCGGTCGTGACGACCCGGAAGTAGTGGTTCACGCCGAGCCAGTCGATCGGCGCGGAAATCGCCTCCATGTCGCCCTCGTGGACGTCAGGGGCGTCCGCGCCGAGGACGTCGAGGATGTCCTGCGGATAGCTGCCCTTGAAGACGGCGTCGAGGAACCAGCGGTTGCTCTGCCCGTCGGAGATCTGCGCGGCGTGCTTGTCCGCCTCGGAGTCCGAGGCCGGGTAGGAGGGCGTCAGGTTGAGCACGATGCCGAGCTTCGCGTCGGGCATCTCGCGGCGCATGATCTCGAGCGCGCGCCCGTGCCCCAGCAGGAGATGGTGCGCGGCTGCGGCGCCGTCGCGACGCGAGGTCCGACCGGGCGCGTGCATCTCGGGCCCCCAGGTGCCGGAGCCGTAGCCGAGCCAGGCGTGCACCCAGGGC
>JAWVDX010000403.1:0-2857 GCA_033857015.1 Gaiellaceae bacterium | reverse complement strand
CGGGCGATGAGGTCTGCGGCGTTCACGGCGTCACGAAGGGCTGTCCCGGGAGCCCGCGGTGCGGCTTGCCGCCGAGCCACGCGTTCACCGTGGCGCCGACGTCGGCGAACTCGCCCTCGTGGATCCGCCCCGCCGCGTTCTTGCCCTCGGCGTAGGCGAGCAGCAGTGCGTGCTCCCGCGAGTGATCGGTCGACGGGGTCGTCGGGTCGCAGCCGTGATCCGAGGTCAGGACGAGCAGGTCGCCCGCGCGCAGCTCGCCGAGGAGATCCGGCAGGCGCGAGTCGAAGTTCTGCAGGCAGCGGTGGAAGTTCACCGGGTCGTTGCGGTGGCCCCAGAGCATGTCCGTCTCGACCAGGTTGGTGAAGATGAGCCCGGCGTCGAGCTCGCGGAGGAGCTGCTCCGTCCGCTGGATCCCCTCGGTGTTCGACTTGGTCGGATACGACTCGTCGATGTCGACCCCGGCGAAGATGTCCGCGACCTTGCCGACCGCGTGGACAGGCATCCCCGCCTCGCGGATCAGGGTCAGGTAGTTCGGCTGGCGCGGCTTCAGCGAGTAGTCGTGGCGGTTCTCCGTGCGCACGTAGCTGCCCGGCTCGCCGGTGAACGGCCGCGCGATGACCCGCCCGACGGCGTCCTTGCCGGTGAGGATCTCGCGCGCCGTCGCACAGGCTTCGTACAGCTCCTCGAGCGGCACCGTGTCCTCGTGCGCAGCGAGCTGGAAGACCGAGTCGGCCGAGGTATAGACGATCCACTTCCCCGTCTTCTGGTGCTCCTCGCCCAGCTCCTGGATGATCTCCGTACCGGAGGCGGGCTTGTTGCCCAGCACACCGCGGGCCGTCCGGTTCATGAACGGGTCGATCACGTCGTGGGGAAAGCCGTGCGGGTAGGTCGGCATCGCCTGCGGCATGACGAGGCCCATCAGCTCCCAGTGGCCGCTCGTCGTGTCCTTGCCCTTGGAGCGCGCCGCGAGCCGTCCGGCAACGGCCGGGGCACCTGGCTGCGGAGGACAGCCCTCGAGCGGCTCGACGTTTCCGAGCCCGAGCGCTTCGAGCATCGGCAGGTCGAGACCGCCGACTGCGCGCGCCACATTCCCGAGCGTGTCACTCCCCTCGTCGCCGTAGTCGGCAGCATCCGGGAGGGCTCCGGCGCCGACGGCGTCGAGCACGATGACGCACGCGCGGGCCATAGGGCTATTCTACGGTCGTCGTGAACGCTGTCCTCGGCCTCCTCGGAATCCTCGTCTTCATCGTCGCCGTGATCGGGCTCGCGGCGGGCGTGACCGCGCTCGTCGTCAAGATCTCGCCCGCGCCGGAGGTCAAGCGCGAGCGCGAGGCCGCAGCCGCGCGCGCCGCCGAAGCCGCCGGCGAGAGCTAGCTCAGCCGCGCGACGTCGAGCACGGCCTCGAACGTCGCGGTGATCGTTCCGCGCGCTTCGATGCGCCGCTGGAGACGCGCGTACAGCTCCTCCCGATCCGCGGGCTCAAGCGTCGCGTACCACGGAAAGCTGCCGAGAAGCTCGAGGTAGGCCGGCGCCGCGTACGTGACATGCCAGAGATAGTTGCGGGTCGCAAGATGCTCGAACAGGCCGCTCTCCTCGATCTCGTCGCGCAGGCTCACGAGCGCGGGTGCACCCGGAGTGCTCGCCCGCCCCCCGAGGACCGACACGTAATCCGCGTCCGCTTCGTGAAAGAAGCTGTCCGCGTCCTCGCGGGCGGTCAGGCGCGAGTCGGCGACGACGAGCAGCCCACCGCTGCGGAGCAGGCGCGCGAGCCGCGCATACCGCGCTTCAGGCTCGATCCAGTGGAACGCCGTGAACGCGAGCGCGGCGTGGAAGGGCTCGTCCGCCATGAACGCCTCGAACGGGCCGGTCACGATCTCGACGGTGTCCCACGCGGCGAGGTTGTGGCGTGCCGTCCGAGCCATCTCGGTCGACACCTCGACGCCGACGACGCGGAAGCCGCGTGCGGCGAGCTTGAGCGTCGCGATCCCGGTGCCGGGGCCGATCTCGAGGAGCCGCGCCGGCGCTGCGAGGCCCGTGAGCGTAACGAGGTCGTCGAAGAGCGTCTCGGGGTAGCGCGGCCGGACGCGGTGATAGTGCGCGGCGAGGTCCCCGAAGGTGTCGCGCAGCACCTCGCGCCGCGGGAAATCCGCCACGGTCGCTAGCCGCTGAGCACTTCGACGAGCGGGGCGTACTCGAGGCCGTGCGCCTCGGCGACCGCCTCGTAGACGATCGTCCCGGCAACGACGTTGACGCCGCGGGCCAGCGCCGGGTCACGGGCAGCAGCGCCTTCGAGACCGTGGTCGGCGATCGCCTCGACGTACGGGAGGGTCGCATTCGTCAGCGCCTTCGTCGACGTGATCGGCACCGCTCCGGGCATGTTGGCGACGCAGTAGTGCGTCACGCCGTCGACGTCGTAGACCGGGTCGGAGTGCGTCGTCGCATGCGCCGTCTCGGCACAACCGCCCTGGTCGATCGCGACGTCGACGAGGACGGCGCCCTCCTTCATCCCGGCCACCATCTCGCGGGTGATCAGCTTCGGCGCCTTCGCGCCGGGGATGAGCACCGCCCCGATGACGACGTCCGCCTCGGCGGTGGCGTTCTCCAGCTCGAGCGCCGAGGACATCAGCAGGCTGAGCCGGCCGGAGAGCACCTCCTCGAGGTGGCGCATCCGGTCGATCGAGCGCTCGAAGATCGTGACGTCCGCGCCCAGGCCGAGCGCGATGACGGCAGCGTTGTAGCCCACCATCCCGCCGCCGACGATGACGACCTTGCCGGGCGCCACGCCGGGAACGCCGCCGAGGAGGAGCCCGCGCCCGCCCTGCGGCTTCTCGAGGAAGTAGGCGCCCGCCTGCGCCGC
>JAWVDX010000402.1:0-4827 GCA_033857015.1 Gaiellaceae bacterium | reverse complement strand
CAGCCTTTCGCGGAGCCCGGCTCCGCCGGGCGGCGGCGAGAGGCGGCCAGGAGCGTGAGGATCTTCTGGCACCAGTTGCTCGGTGAGCAACGGCTCTTCTGGCGCTCCAAGGAGGCGGCGATCTTCGTCTTCATCCTCCCGATCCTCCTCTTCGTGCTCGTCGGGTCGCTCTACGGCGAGCAGATCGAGGGGCACCCGGCCGGGAGCGTGCTGCTCGTCGGCCTGCTCTGCTACGGCGTCGCGAACACGGCGTTCTCGGGGCTGGCGATCGCGCTCGTCGTGCGGCGGGAGGGCGGCGTCCTCAAGCGGGTGCGCGCAACGCCGCTGCCCGCCACGACCTACTTCGCCTCGCTCCTCGTCTCGACGATCCTCACGTTCGCGCTGCAGGCGGTCGCCCTGGTCGCGCTCGGCTACTTCGCGTACAACGCGGAGCTGCCGCAGCGCCCGTTCGCGTTCGCGCTCGCGCTCCTCGTCGGCACGCTCGCGTTCGCCGGCCTCGGGCTGGGGACGGCGGCGCTGATCCGCTCGGGAGAGGGCTCGTCGGCCGTCGTCAACGTGCTGCTCCTGCCGATGGCGTTCCTCTCCGGCTCCTTCGGGCCGACCCGCCGCTATCCGGAGGTCCTGCGCGCCATCGGCGAGCTGCTGCCGCTGAAGCACCTGGTCGAGATCGTGCGCGCGGTCGCGCTGAACCACGGATCGCTGTGGCGCCCGACGGACCTCGCGGTGCTCCTCGCCTGGGGCCTCGGCGGCCTGCTGATCGCCACGCGACGCTTCAGGTGGGAGCCGCAGGCGGCCTGAGCCGCCTGCGGCACCGCCTTCCTACTTCTTCTTGCCCTCGCCCTGGAGCTTGGGGGCCTTCTTGACGCCGATGTGCAGCGAGCGCAGCGTGAGCGCCCCGCTTGCATCGGTGCAAGCGACCGCCTGAACGCGCGCGCCGGCCGGAATCGCCACCGTGACGTTGGTGCCCACAAGCGCCTTCCCGCTCTTGCTCGCCTTCGTCGCCTTGAACGCGACGCTGCCCGCGCTCGCGTCGCCGGCCAGCGTGACCGAATGACACTTGGCCTTCTTGGCCGTCGTCGTCGTGACCGTGGAGGTCGTGGTGCCCTCGTCCCGGCTCTGGCCCGTCGCCCCCAGCGCGAGCGACGCCGTGAGCCCGGCGAGGAAGAGCGCTGTAAGGAGCGCCTTGATCTTCATGCGGTTACCTCTCTCCGTGGGACTGTCGTTCCTACCTAGATGCCTCTTCGGCGAAATCCCTGCTCCTGGTTAGGCAACTCCCTCGTCGGGTTAGGATGGCTGACGTGACCGAAGCCGAGATCGCATTCCTCGCCGAGCCCACCGAGTCCCCGCTCGAGGTGCGGATCAATTTCGGCATCTTCGCGGGCCGGCAGGCGACCCCGGCGGAGATCGACGACCTCGCCCGCACGTTGCTCCCGCTGCTCGACCAGGTCACGATCGTGTCCGAGCAGCGGCACGAGATCACCGGCGACTCGGAGGCGTCCGTCTCCTCGGTGCGCGTCGAGCTGGGCTCGGTCGAGCAGCCGCTCAGCCGCGAGCTCGCCGACACGCTGCTCAACCGCTGCGAGCAGTGGGCCGCGAGCTGCATCGCCGAGCGCCACGCCGAGGTCAGCGAGCTCTAGCGCGCTCCGGGCCGGCGCGCTCGGCGAGCTCGAACAGCGCCGCCTCCGCATCCGGCGCGCGCGCCTCGCGGAACGCCGCGTGGATGTTCGCCCCGGCCGTGTCCAGGTGGACGGTCGCGAGCCGGAGCAGACGCTGTTGCGGGCCCTGGACGCGACGGATGCTCTGCAGCTTCCCGAGCGGCACCCAGTCGGTGGCGCGCGTCGTGCGCCCGGTCGTCGTGACCGCGCAGGTCGTCGAGTAGCCCCAGCCTAGGAAGTGGTAGCGAAGCGGCGCCATGAGGAACGCGCGCCGCGGCGGCCGCGAGTCCACGACGGGCGGATCGGCGATGACCCGCTCGAGCAGGAGCCTGGCCTCCGCGCGCGTGCCGACCGGCATCAGCTCGCGGAGCGAGCCGCTGAGCGCGTCGCTCTCACGCTTGGACCGCTGCTTGCCCGCGACGTCCACGTAGAGCCTGCACCAGCCGAGCCGCCGCCAGAGCAGCGGCTCGATCATCCGGACCGCCTGGACGCGCCCACGCGGGATCGTCTCCGCCGCGGTCGCGACAAGCCCGGCGCGCAGCCGCAGGCCGTCGGGCGCCTCCGCGACCGTGAAGTCGAACATCCCGTTGAGGCGGCGCCAGAAGGTGAGCGCGATCCCTGCTCCGACCACGAAGCCCGGCCCGATCAGGAGCAGCAGGAGGTGTGGCCTGACGATCGCGGCGACGACGAGGGCGAGGAGCGCCAGCTCGAGCGCGAGCCCGATGCCGCTCAGCGCGAGCGACGCCGCGAGCCGGCGGCGCGAGACGCGGAGCAGGATCTGCTCTGCAGGCGCTTCGACGTCCGGTTCGAGCCGGTGCGCCAGCGCGAGCAGCTGGGTGCGGAGGGTCTCCGCGTCGCGCTCCGTGAGGTAGGCGAGGCGTCCGTGCGCGCCTGTCGACCCGGCGGTTCGGAGCCGCAGCTCGGAGAGGCCGAGCACGCGCGCGACGCCGGGGCGCACGATGTCGATCGCCTGGATCTGCGTCAACGGGAAGCGCAGCGAGCTGCGCTTGATGAGCCCCGTCTCGATGCGCAGGTCGCCGTCCTCGATCTTCCAGCGGGTCACGAGCCAGTAGACGACCCCGGTCGCGACACCGAGCGCGACGATCGCGATGTCCTCGAGCGAGCGCAACCCCCCGGGCCCCGCAACTGCGAGCCGCGGCGCGAGGACGATCGCCAGGGCGATGATCGCCCTGCTGCCGCCGACGATGGGCGAGAGGGGATGGAGCCGGTGCCAGCCCCCCGCCGGGACGTCGGCGATGGAGCTGGGCTGGATGCTCAGAGGCCGGCCGCCTTCGCCTCGCCGAGGGCGGCGAGCTGATCCCGCAGGCGCGCCGCCTCGTCGACGGGCAGCCCCGGGATGCGCGCATCGCTCGCCGCCGCGGCCGTGTGCATGCGGACGGTGGCGAGCCGGAACAGCCGCTCCGCCGGGCCGGCGGTGACGTCGACGAACTGCATGCGCCCGTACGGCACGACCGAGAGCCGCCGGACCAGCAGGCCGCGGCGCACGAGCAGATCCTCGCCGCGCTCGGCGTAGCCCCATGCCTTGACCCGCCGGACGAGCGCCCACGCGGCCAGCGCCCCGAGGCCGAGCACGCAGACGAGCGCGACCAGCACCGCGGACGTTCCGCCGCGCTCACCCGCGGCGATCCCCGCGACCACCGCCACGACCAGCGTCGCGAGCCCCGCCTGGACCATCCGCAGCGTGCGCAGGCGCGGCGAGGGATGCTGCCAGACGGGTTCCGCAGCCATGGACGTGACCTACTCCAGCGTCTCGCGCAGCCAGCGGAGCTGCGCGACCTGGTGGAACGGCCCGCCGCCCTCGTGGTCGTTGTAGGCGTAGACGCTGATCGCCTTTGGCCCGGCGTAGGCGTTGTATGCCGCGTACACCGTCGAGGGCGGGCACGTCTCGTCCATCAGCGCCACGGAGAAGAGCGCCGGCGCGCTCGCGCGGCGGGCGAGAGTCGCGCAGTCGAAGTAGGAGAGCGTCGCAAGCACCTGCTCCTCGTGGTCGCGGTGCACCTTGAGGTAGCGGACAATCTCCGTGTAGGGGTCGTTGGGCGAGATCGCGATGGCGCGGGGGAAGGCGCAGAGGAAGGGCACGTCGGGCAGCGTCGCGGCGATGTCCGGGAGCAGCCCCGCGACGGCGAGGCTGATCCCGCCACCCTGGCTGCCGCCGGCCACGGCGACCCGCGTCGCGTCGACCGCTTCGTGCCCGCGGACCGCCTCGACGGCGCGCACGGCGTCCGCGAACACGCGCCGGTAGTAGTAGTCGGCGGGGTCGAGGATGCCCCGCGTCATGGAGCCGGGATGAGCAGGCGCCGCGCCGACCGGGTCGGGCGTGTCGCCGGTCGACCAGCCGCTCCCCTGGCCGCGCGTGTCCATGACGAAGTGCGCGTAGCCGGCGGCCGCCCAGAGGATCGACTCGTGCGCGAGCCCGCGCCCGCCGCCGTAGCCCTGGTACTGCACGACGGCGGCAAGCGGCCCGGTCGCCTGCGCCGGCAGGTGCAGCCAGCCACGCACCCGGTGGCCGCCGAAGCCGCTGTACGTCACGTCCCAGGTGCGGACTGCGACCAATCCCGTCTCGACGGGCTCGAGCCGGACGTCGAGGTCGTGGGCCCGCGTCTCCGCGAGCGTGTCCGCCCAGAACGCGTCCAGATCCGCCGGCTCGGCAAGCTCGGGCGCGTAGGCCTGGAGCTGGTCGAGCGGCAGATCGAAGGTCGGCACCGAGCTGAAGAGTATGGACGTGCGGTCGTCCCCGCAGGCGGGCGGCAAAGCCACGGAGGTGTCCCGAGACCGATGTCACGACCTCGCGGTCCATCACGACATCAAGAACGGCGTCGTGGTGCTCGAGTGCGCCTCCGAAGGCCGAGTCGTTTCGACCGGGGCCCCTAGACCAATCGGTACATCTCAGTACTCACGATCACTGATCGCAAGGTCACTCGCTGGCGCGACTACCTCGACCCCGTCGCAGTCTTCGACGCGCACGGATGGCCGTCATGTTGACGGAGGGCGCAAGCGTCCTGGAGATCTCGAGTTCCTCTGCTGGGCGGCCGTCACGCCGCCGACCACGGCGGGGCTCGGCGGCGCCGATGATTCGGTCTCAAACCTCACCTCACGCGATTTCGCTGTCATGGACGACCGGACTGCAATGACTCAGCCGATGCTTCAGTTG
>JAWVDX010000401.1:0-5239 GCA_033857015.1 Gaiellaceae bacterium | reverse complement strand
GCTTGCGGCGAACCGGATCATGGAGGTGAAGCGGGACAGCTTCCTCGAGCACGACTTCCGCCCGGCCGGGCCGGTCGACATGACGTACAAGGACCTGAAGATCGCGCTCGCCTCGGCGGACGAGGTCGGCGCTCCGCTGCCGCTCACGGCGCTCGTCCAGCAGATGCTCGGCAGCCTGCGCGCGAACGGCCACGGACAGCTGGATCATTCCGCGCTCCTCACCGTCTACGAGTCCTGGGCCGGGCACCGCATCGGCGAGGCCCCGTGATCGGCGTCGCGGCGATCGGCGAGTTCTTCGCGGCCTATCTCGAGGCCATCGAGGAGGCGCAGGCCTCGCTCGACCGCCTCGACGCGGTCGCCGGCGACGGGGATCACGGCGCCACGATGCTGATGGGCATGCGCGAGGTCGTCGCGGCGCAGACGGGTGCGCAGGGCACCCCGGCGCAGGCGCTGCGCGTCGCAGGCGAGGCCTTCGGATCGGTCGGCGGCTCGATCGGCCCCCTGTGGGGCACCGCCCTCGTCCGGGCGGCCCGGGTCGCGGACGAGCGCCCGTCCATCGACGGGCCGGTCGCGGCGGAGATGCTGACCGCAGCGGTCGCGGGCCTCCGCGACCGGGGGCGCAGCGAGCTGGGCGACAAGACCTTGCTGGACGTGATGGAGCCGGCTACGCACGTGTTCGCGGAGGCGGTCGAGGGCGGGCTCGCCGCGGAGGCGGCTCTCCAGCGTGGAGTGGAGGCCGCACAGCTCGCCCTAGCGGGGACGGCCGGGCTGGCCGCACGGCGCGGCCGCGCGCGCCGCCTGGCGGCCCGTTCGGTCGGCTCCGTCGATCCGGGCGCCGCCTCCGCGTGCCTGGCCTGGGAGACGGCGGCGACCCTTAGGTCGCATATGTAGACTCCGGTTCACATTGGGGGCCAAGTCAGCAGACCGTGTGCTGGACATCCTCGAGCACGTCGCGACGCGCACGGGCGTGACGCGCGCGGAGCTCGCAGACGCCATCGGGCTGCCGAAGAGCAGCGCCTCCGTGCTCATCAACGGGCTGCTGGAGCGGCGCTACCTCGCGATCGACGGCGGCCGGCGGCTCGTGCTCGGCGTCCGCGCCTTCGAGACCGGCTCGGCGTTCCTGCGCCAGCTCTCCGTGCGTGACCTGGCGCGGCCGGCGCTGGACGCGCTCGTCGCCGAGTTCGGCCACACCTGTCATCTGGCCGTCCTCGACGGGCGCGACGTGGTCTACCTCGACAAGGCCGATCCGGCCAGGGGAGCGGTGCAGCTCGTGACCTCGATCGGGGCGCGGCTTCCCGCCGCGCGCACCGCCGTCGGCAAGGCGCAGCTCGCCTTCCTGCCCGAGGACGAGGTGCAGGCGCTCTTCGCAGGCGAGCCCGCCGCCGTGGTGCGCCTGCAGGCCGAGCGGGCCGAGGTGCGCGCCGCCGGGTACGCGCTCGACCGGGGCGAGACGGTCGGCGGAGTCGTCTGCGTCGCCGCGCCGGTGCTCGACCACCGCGGGCGTCCCCTGGCGGCGATCGGCATGACCTACCTCGACGCCAGCGCGGAGGCCCGCGACGCCGAGATCGGGCCGCGCGTCGCAGCTGTCGCAGCGGAGCTCTCCGGCCGGATCGGCGCGCACGCGTGACCGTCGTCGTCGGCCGGCGGGAGGCGCTTTCCTGCGACGACGTGGTCGCGGTGGCGCGCGCAGCCGAGCGGGTCGAGCTCGCCCCGGAAGCGCCCGAGCGCATCGCGGCAGCGCGCTCGCTCGTCGAGCGCCTGGTCGGCGGCGAGCACAGCGTCTACGGCCTCAACACCGGCCTGGGCGACCTCTCACAGGTGCGCGTGCCCGACGAGGACCTCGTCACGCTGCAGCGCAACCTCGTCGAGAGCCATGCCGCCGGGGTCGGGGAGCCGCTGCCGGTGGAGGTCGTCCGCGCGATGATGCTGCTCCTCGCGAACAGCCTCGCGCAGGGTTACTCCGGCGTCCGTCCGCTCGTCGTCGAGCATGTCATCGAGCTGCTGAACCGCGGCCTCGTGCCGGTCGTCCCGTCGCGCGGCTCGGTCGGCTCGAGCGGCGACCTGGCCCCGCTCGCCCACCTGGCCCGGGGCCTCTGCGGCGAGGGCGAGCTCGTCGTCGACGGGAAGCGGCAGCCCGCGGACGCGGCCCTTCGCGACGCCGGGCTCGAGCCGCTGGAGCTGACGGTGAAGGAAGGGCTCGCGCTCGTGAACGGGACGCATCTCATGGCGGGGACGGCGGCCCTTCTCGTCCACGACACGCGCCGCCTGCTCGATGCGGCGGAGCTCGCCGCAGCGCTCAGCCTCGACGTGCTCCTCTGCTCGCTGACGCCGATGGACGATCGCATCCACGCGCTCCGCCGCCGCAGCGAGCAGCGGCGGGTCGCGACCCGCGTCCGCGCGCTCGTCACCGGCTCGGAGCTCCTCGCGAGCCACTCGGGCTGCGGCCGCGTGCAGGATCCCTACACGCTGCGCTGCATCCCGCAGGTGCTCGGCGCCGCCGCCGAAGGGCTCGCCTACGTCGAGTCTGCGCTCGCGCCCGAGCTCGGGGCCGTCACCGACAACCCGCTGTGCTTTCCGGAGGAGGGGGACGTCCTCTCCGGCGGCAACTTCCACGGGCAGCCGCTCTCGCTCGCGCTCGACGTGCTCGCGATCGTCGTCGCCGAGATCGCGGCCTTCAGCGAGCGGCGCAGCTTTAGGCTGCTCGCCGACGCGGGCCACGAGCGGGCGCTGCCGCCCTTCCTCTCGCGCCGGCCCGGCCTCGAGTCCGGGATGATGATCCTCCAGTACGTGGCTGCCGCGCTCGTCGCTGAGAACCAGGTGCTCGCCCATCCGGCCGGGACGGGGAGCCTGCCGACGAGCGGCGGCCAGGAGGACTTCAACTCGATGGGCGCGACCGCGGCGCTGAAGGCGCAGCAGTCGGTCGCCAACGGGTTGCGCGTAGTCGCGATCGAGCTCCTGTGCGCGGCGCAGGCGCTCGACCTGCGCCGCCCGCTGCGCTCGACCGCCGCGCTCGAGGAGCTGCACCGCTGCGTGCGGGAGCTCTCGCCGGCCTACGACACCGACCGCTCGCTCTCGGCGGAGATCGAGCTCGTCGCCGAGGCGATCGCTGCGGGCGCCTTCGGCAACATCGCTGCACACGAGCACCGGCTGGAGGTGGCTTGACGTGCCCGACACTGCGACGCCGCCGGTGATCCGTGCCCCGCGCGGCACGGAGCTCTCCTGCAAGGGCTGGCTCCAGGAGGCGGCCCTCCGCATGCTGATGAACAACCTCGATCCGGAGGTCGCCGAGGCGCCCGACCAGCTCGTCGTCTACGGCGGCACCGGCAAGGCGGCCCGCACCTGGGCGGACTTCCACCAGATCGTCGCGACGCTGCGCCGGCTCGAGGACGACGAGACGCTGCTCGTGCAGTCCGGCCGGCCGGTCGCGGTCATGCGCACCCACCCGCTGGCGCCGCGCGTGCTGATCGCGAACTCGCTGCTCGTGCCCGAGTGGGCGAACTGGGAGACCTTCCGCGAGCTGGAGCGCCTGGGGCTGACGATGTACGGCCAGATGACGGCGGGCTCCTGGATCTACATCGGCTCGCAGGGCATCGTCCAGGGCACCTACGAGACGTTCGCCACCATCGCTGCCATGCGCTTCGGCGGCTCGCTCGCCGGACGCGTCGTGCTGACGGCCGGCCTCGGCGGGATGGGCGGCGCGCAGCCGCTCGCGGTGACGATGAACGGCGGCGTCGCGCTCTGCGTGGAGATCGATCCCGAGCGCATCGAGCGCCGCGTCGCGACGCGCTACCTCGACGAGGTCGCGGACTCGCTGCAGGACGCGGTCGCCCGCGCCGTCGCCGCGCGGGATGCGCGGCGCGCGGTGAGCATCGGGGTGTGCGCGAACGCCTCCGACGCGCTTCCCGCGCTGCTCGCGGCGGGCTTTGCGGCCGACATCGTCACCGACCAGACGAGCGCGCACGACCCGCTGGTCGGCTACGTCCCGGGGCGGATGACGCTCGCCGCGGCCGACGCGCTGCGGGCGAGCGATCCGGACGAGTACCTGCGCCGCTCGCGGGCGTCGATCGCCGCGCACTGCGCCGCGATGGTCGGCTTCCTCGACGCCGGCGCCGAGGTGTTCGACTACGGCAACAGCCTGCGCGCCGAGGCGCGGCTCGGCGGCTTCGAGCGCGCGTTCGCCTACCCCGGCTTCGTGCCCGCCTACGTGCGCCCGCTGTTCTGCGAGGGCAAGGGCCCGTTTCGCTGGGTCGCGCTGTCGGGCGATCCCGCGGACATCGCGGCGACCGACCGCGCGGTGCTCGACGAGTTCCCCCAGGACGAGCCGCTCGCGCGCTGGATCGCCCACGCGAGCGAGCGGATCGCGTTCCAGGGGCTGCCGGCGCGGATCTGCTGGCTGGGGTACGGCGAGCGCGCCCGGCTGGGGCTGCGGATCAACGCGATGGTCGCCTCCGGCGAGCTGCGCGCGCCGGTCGTCATCGGCCGCGACCACCTCGACGCGGGCTCGGTCGCGTCGCCGTACCGCGAAACCGAGTCGATGGCCGACGAGTCCGACGCGATCGCCGACTGGCCGCTGCTCAACGCGCTGGTCAACACGGCGGCGGGTGCGACCTGGGTGAGCATCCATCACGGCGGCGGCGTGGGGATCGGCCGGTCGATCCACGCCGGGATGGTGTGCGTGGCCGACGGCACGCCGCTGGCGGCGCAGAAGCTCGAGCGCGTCCTGACGGCCGATCCCGGCACCGGCGTCATGCGCCACGCCGACGCAGGCTATGACCGCGCGATCGCGGTGGCGCAAGAGCGCGGCGTGCGGATCCCGATGCGGGAGGGCTGAGCGCGTGGCCCGCCGTCGCAAGATCGTCACGCTCCCCGACCCGATGCTGCGCGAGCGCGCGCGCGAGGTGACGCCGGCGCAGCTCGCCTCGCCCGCGGTGCAGGAGCTGATCGACGACATGATCGAGACGATGCGCGCGGCGTCGGGCGCGGGCCTGGCAGCGCCGCAGGTCGGCGAGCTGCTGCGGATCGCGGTGATCGAGGTCGCCGGGCGCAACGAGCGCTACCCGTACAAGCCGCCGATCGCGCTGACCGTGATCGTCAACCCGGTCATCCAGCCGCTCATCGGCGAGCGCTTCGACATCAACGAGGGCTGCCTGTCGGTGCCCCACCGGCGCGGCGTCGTGGCGCGCCACGTCAACGTCCGCGTGCGCTATCTCGACCGCCACGGCGCCGAGCACGACGAGGT
>JAWVDX010000400.1:0-5777 GCA_033857015.1 Gaiellaceae bacterium | reverse complement strand
GTATCGGGGCAGCCACCGACCCCACCGAAACCGAAGAAGAACGGTTGCGACGCATCCGGCCCGCGAACTACGAGGCACAGATTGCCGCCGCGAGACATGCCGAGCCCATGAAACGCAGCCAGCGTGGCCGTCGGCGCGGATGGATGTGATCCCGCCCCGGCCCATCAAGCGAGACAGAACAAGCATCGGCAAAGCCCCCACACCCAGTACGGGGGGCTTTGCCGCGACCGAGAGGAGCCCCATGCCACCAGCCACGCCCGACCGCCCCGCCGCCACCCGCTACCTACTCGTCGAAGACGTCGCCCGACGCCTGCGCTGCTCGACCCGCACAGTGCACGAGCTCACCCGCACCAGCGCCATCCCGCACCGCCGCCTACCCGGCACACGCCGCTGCCTCTTCCGCCACGACGAACTCGAAGCCTGGGAGAACGGCGCCCAGCTCAAGACGACGCGACTCCCGCGCGGTGGCCGAGTCGTCGCGCCCGCGCGATCGGCCGCGGCCTGAGATCAGAGCGGGAAGGCGTGGGCGAGCTTCGCCGCCTGGGCCTTCTCTGCCGTGCGCGCCCAGGAGCCGTAGGTGTCGACGGTGAGGGTGATCGAGGAGTGTCCGAGCTGCTTCTGGACCCAGGTGATCTCGGCGCCGTGCTCGAGGGCGATCCGGGCGAAGGTGTGGCGGAAGCTGTGGAAGTCGCGCTTGCGCCCTCGCTCGCCGATGCGCGGGATGCCCGCCCGGGCTAGCGCTGGGTAGAGGACGGGCCCGGTGACGTAGTGCGGCGCGAGGTGTCCGCCTACCTCGCGCTCGAAGATCAGCCCCACGCCGCCGGACTCTGCAAGCCATTGCTCCATCAGCGCCGCTGCTTGCGGGGTGAGGTCGACGGTGCGCGGCTGGTTCGACTTCGGGGGCTGTACCCCGATGCCATACGTGTAGGTCGCGGAGATATGGATCTCGCGGTTGAGCAGATCGACGTCGTCCCAGGTCAGGGCGGCGAGCTCGCCGAAGCGCATGCCTGTCGCGACGGCGAGCTTTGCGAGGTAGAGGAAGACGGGCCGCTCTGTGAGCTCCGGCCAGAGTCGGGCGAGCTCGTCGTCGGTGTAGTAGCTCGGTGCGCCTTTCCGTGCCCGCGGACGGGCGGTCTTGTGGAGTAGGCGGACCGGGTTCTCGGTCGCGTAGCCCTCGGTAATCGCGGCTTGGAGGCACGCTCCGAGCTGGCGCAGGTGCTTGGCGAGCGTGGCGTCGCTGACCGTCGGCCGTTCGGCTCGAGTCCGCTCGAGGAGGTGCCGGATGTCTGCGGGGCGCAGGTCGCGGACCTTCGTGCGTCCGAAAACGCGTTTCGACGCGTTGATGGTGATCGCGTAGACGCGGCGGCTGTTCTCCTTACCGGTGAAGCCGGCGAGCCAGCGATCGGCCCACTCGTCGAAGGCGATGTCCTCGACGACCCGGTAGGTCTGCCGGGCCACATCGCCGCGGCGGGCGTCGAGCGCGCGCTCGGCCTCCTTGCGGTTCTGGCCGACGGGCTCGCGGATCAGCTTGCCCTCGTGACGGATGACCACGTGGTAGAGCGGGACGCACGTGCAGCCACGCTGCTTCTGGGCCGCGCCGAACGTCGTCCACGACTTGCCGAGGGCGCAGTTGCGCGAGTGACGAGCTTGAAGCGATGCCATCGTCGCTTCAGAGCGTACTACGTGTGGTACACACACGCCAACATCGACGCTCTCGAACAAAACAAAAGAGGCTGTTTTCCAGCCTCTTTTGAGTGGGCCCGCCAGGACTCGAACCTGGGACCGACGGATTATGAGTCCGCTGCTCTAACCAGCTGAGCTACAGGCCCGAACGGGCCCAGCGTAACGCAGCGGGCCGGAACGCCCACGCGTCCCGGCCCGCTCCTGTCCGCGGCTCAGATCAGTCCGCAGGCGCGCGCTGTGTGCGGCCACGGGTAGAACCCGCGTCCTGCGCGCAGCGCTCGCTCGGCGACCCACATCTGCTCGAGCGGCGTCCAGCGATCCGCCGTCCCCTTGCGCCGCAGCAGCTTGGCCCCGTAGTGGCGCATGAAGGTGACGTCCATCTGGAGCCCGCCGTAGTAGCCGTTGCCGGTGCGGGAGCTCCAGGCGCCTTCGTAGTTGTGGATGCACAGCCAGGCGGCTGCGTGCGGGACGTGCTCCGCGCGCAGGCGGGTCGTCTGAGCGCGCCGCTGCCACAGCTGGAGCACCCACCGCCGGTACTCCGGGTCGGGCGAGCGGACTGCGGAGGCGGCGAACGGCGTGTGACGGGAGCCCATCACGTCCTGCCAGTGCCACGTCGACTTCTTGAAGGCGGTGATCGCCTTCACGACGGGATCGTGGGTGAACGACTCACTTCTCGTGACCCCGTTCTGCGCGCTCTGAGCGAACACGGTGAAGCTTATGAGCGCGACGGCGCCGACGAGAAAGCGCGAGCGTCGATGCAACGAGAACCCCTTTACTCGACCACAGCGACCGTGACGGTTGCGCGCCGCAGCACGCGTGTCCGGCTCCCTTTCCGCCGCAGGGCGGAACGCGGCAGGCTGAGCGTCCCGCCGCACGAGACCGGGGAACGCTAGCAAAATGCGAGAAGGTCAAGTGCGCTACCAAACGGCAGCGCAGACTAGATTGGATCAGCTATAAGCAGAAAAGGCTAGTTAAGCCGCTGCATCCGGCAGCTCTACCCGATCGATCGTGATCGGTTCGCGCGGCCGGTCACGCCCATCTGCAGGCGCGGTGGAGATGCTGTCCACGACGTCGAGCCCCTCGACGACGCGGCCGAAGACCGTGTGCTTGCCGTCGAGCCAGGGGCAGGCAGATGCCGTGACGATGAAGAACTGGCTGCCGTTGGTGTTCGGGCCGGCGTTCGCCATCGCCAGCGCGCCACGCACGATCTGATGCTGGTTCGCCTCGTCCTCGAAGGTGTAGCCGGGACCGCCGGTGCCGTCGCCCTTCGGGCAGCCAGCCTGCACCATGAAGTCGGGGATCACGCGGTGAAAGGTGAGCCCGTCGTAGAAGCCGTCGCTCGCCAGCTTGACGAAGTTCTCGACGGTTTTCGGGGAGTCCTCGGGGAAGAGCTCGATCGCGATCGGGCCCTTGCTGGTGTGCAACGTCGTCATTGTCATGGTCTGCACGCTACCGAAGAATCCCTCGATCGAGTTGGTCCTAACGAGCGATGCGCGCTTCTCCCAAGCAGACCAGACTAGGACGGTGCTGCCAGTACGGCGGCCTGCGGATTATGGACATTCGAATCACCGAGCCCGTCTACACGGACCGTCTTGCCTCGTTCCTCGAGAGCCTGGGCCAGACAGCGATCCAGTGCGGTCCGGGCCAGATCGACCTGATCCTCCCGGACGGCGAGCCCGAGCGGGCGGTTGCGATCAGCGAGATCCAGATCTACCTGCGCGTCTGGGGCGTGCTCTATCCCGACGCCGAGATCGAGGCGGTCGAGCACGACGCCCCTGCGGGACATGCGGAGCCGGCCCGCGAGGCCGAAACAGCCGTCGCCAGCTAGCCCCGTATCGTTTTCAAAGAGTCCCTCGTTAGAGGGACGTGAGAATCGGGGCCTTCCTCCTCTTCTTCCTGGCGATCTCGCTGCTGTCCCTTCTGGACGGGATCGGCGCAACCGCCGCAGCGTTCGTCCTCTGCACGGTCGGCGGGGGGATGATCGCGAACCGGCATCTCGCCGAGCTTGCCGCGGACGCGGAGGATCCCGACGTGCGGGTCAGCGTCGTGCGCTGGAACTACTGACGCGTCCCTAGACTTGCCGCATGGCTGGCGGCGAGAAGCTGATTGCGGACAACCGCAAGGCGCGGCACGACTACGAGCTCCTCGATCGCTTCGAGGCCGGCCTCGTGCTGACCGGCACCGAGGTGAAGTCGCTGCGCCAGAGCGGCGCCTCGCTCCAGCAGGCGTACGCGGACGTGCGCGGCGGCGAGGCCTGGCTCCTCTCCTTCCACATCGCCCCGTACGAGCAGGCGACTGCGGGCCACGAGCCCGAGCGGCCGCGCAAGCTGCTCCTCCACAGCAAGGAGATCGTCGAGATCGACAGCAAGCTCCGGGAGAAGGGGCTCACGCTCGTGCCGACGCGGCTCTACTTCAAGGACGGGCGCGCCAAGCTCGAGCTGGCGCTCGCCCGCGGCAAGGCGACGCTGGACAAGCGCCGCGACCTGGCGAAGAAGGATGCGCAGCGCCAGATCGAGCGGGCGCTGAAGGAACGCCGCCGCTAGCAGTCTTGCGACGGCACAGGCCGCGCCGTTCCCGGCGCGGACGTCGCTACACTGTGAGCAACACACATACGGGGGCGACCAGGCTTCGACGTGGTCGATACATCCGGTCGAGTTGCAAGCCGAGGTCCCCGGTTGGCCTCGTTAATCCACCGGGAAAAACACAAGTGCAGATCACGATCTCGCACTCGCTGCCTAGTCTCAGGACTAGTTAGCGCGTCGCTCCGAGTTGGGCCCGTGGCCCGGAAGCGGCGCTAACAAACGGGCTGGTGCCAAAGGAGAGCCGATCGCCGGCGGCACGAGACTTCAGGATCGGCTGGCCCGGGCGTAGGTCGCCACACACCGGCGTCCCGGGCGAGACTAAAAGTGACGGCTAAGCTTGTAGACGCTCGCTCGGTGCGTCCGCGGACGCGGGTTCGATTCCCGCCGCCTCCATTCCCGCGCAAAGTCCGGCTCGCTTCGCGAGCCATGACGACTTTGCGCGGGTGCGTGACGCCTCGCTGTCTTCTTCTACGAGCCGTGGTGAGCCGCGCCCGCCAGGTCGGTCGCGGCGGCGGTGCATGCAAGACCTGACACCATGCTCCTGAAGACCTGACCCTGCACCCTGAGACCCTGAGTGAGGGAGCGACGCTGCGCCGTGAAGACCGCGGCGGGGTCAGGGCGTCCAGCCGCCGGAGAGCGGCTCGCCCATGCGCAACCCAAACCGCTGCAGCAGTTCCGGAATCGTCTCCGGCCGCGACTCTAACCCGTAGCGCTGGACGAGCTCGGCTAACTGCTCAGGGCTTGCCTGGCGCGGGCCGCCCAGCGCGGCGAGCTCGCGGAAATACCGCTCGAAGCCCGCAGGCGAGATGATCTCGAGGACCCGGCACGGTTCATCACCAGCGTTCCAGAACGTGTGCCACTGGTTGCGCGGCTTGAAGACAAGCTCACCAGGCCCCGCCTCGACGACATCCTCGCCGAGCAGGGCGCCCATGCGTCCCTCGAGTACGAAGCTGTACTCGTCCTCGCGCGAATGCCGGTGCAGCGGCGCGGCGAGTGCGCGCGGCGACATCGGGTGCTCGAGGAACGCGAAGCGCTCCCCCGCCTCGGCGCCATCGATCAAGAAGCGAACTCCGATGCTTCCGAGGAACACCTCCTCGCCGCCGCTGGGCCCGACCAGTTTCACGGCTCCGGCTCCCGCCTCCATCCCGACCCCTCCTTGGACACTGCAGTCGTGAGAACAATAGGCGCGCCCGCTAGCCCCCGGGTTGAGGGCGAAGTCAGGGAGTCAGTCGATCAAACGCCGGAGGGCTTCGGAGGGGTTTGAAAGAACTCCCCTGATGTCCATCATTCTTGAACGGCCCCTGACGCCGGGCGCCGTTCGGACGGCCGGCGATCGCCTCTTCACCTACCGCTCGCGCCTGAACACCGGGAACTCCTCGCGGTGTGGCTGGCCACACGTAAGTGGAGGGCAAGCCACGTTCCCGTTGAGTCCTCTGTCGTCGAGTCTGAGGCCACTGCACGTGACTCGAGGGAGGATCGAGATGGGCGTCAACATCAGCACGGTCATGGTCG
>JAWVDX010000399.1:0-2583 GCA_033857015.1 Gaiellaceae bacterium | reverse complement strand
ATCGAGGGGCCGCCGATGTCGATCATCTCGACTGCGTCCTCCTCGCGCACGCCGTAGCGCGAGACAACCTTGGCGAAGGGGTAGAAGTTGACGCAGACGAGGTCGAACGGCTCGATGGAGTGCTCCTCGAGCGAGGCCACGTCGTCGGCGTTCTCGCGCCGGGCCAGGATGCCCGCGTGGATCGTGGGGTGCAGCGTCTTCACCTGGCCGCCGAGCAGCTCGGGCGTCTCGGTGACCTCCTCGACGGTCGTGACGGCCAGGTTGTGCTTGCGCAGATGCTCGGCGCTGCCGCCGCTCGCGACGAGCTCGAACCCGAGCTGCGCAAGCCCGGTGGCGAACACCTCGAGACCGGTCTTGTCGTACACGGAGATGAGGGCGCGCCGGCTCATGACTCGATGAAGACTCTACGGCTTCCCTCGGAGCGCTGCACCTTCCCGGCGAGGATCAGGCGGCACGCTTCCGGCAGGAGCAGGTGCTCGACCGCCTGGATCTTGGACCGCAGGGACTCCACTGTGTCGTCGTCGGCAATCGCGACAGGCTCTTGAAGGATGACCTCGCCGGAGTCGAGCCCCTCGTCCACGAAATGGACGGTGGCCCCGGTCCAGCGCGCGCCGTAGGCCAGCGCGTCCTCGATCGCCTGGGCGCCGGGGAAGGCGGGGAGGAGCGCCGGGTGGGTGTTGACGATCCGGCCGGCGAAGCGTTCGACGAAGACGGGGCGGAGGAGCCACATGAACCCGGCCAGCACGACGAGCTCGACCTTGCGCTCGGTCAGCCAGTCGGCCATCGCGGCGTCGCGGAGGTCGCGGTCGGCGTGGTCGTGCAGCGCGAAGACCTCTGTGTCGATCCCGGCGCGCCGCGCGCGCTCGAGGGCCGGCGCGTCCGGCCGCGAGGAGATCACGCCGGCAATCGGCAGCCCGGAGTCGATGAGCGCCTGGAGGTTGGTGCCGGCGCCCGAGACGAGGACGCCGATCACAGGAAATTGACGGCGCGGTCGCCATGCTCGAGGCGGCCGATGACGAGGTCGTCCGGGCCGACGTCCGCCTCGGGGATGACCGCGCACATCCCGATGCCGAGGTTGAAGACGCGGCGCTGCTCCTCCTCCGGCACGCCCTGGTCGTCGAGCCAGGCGTAGACGGGGCCCCGGTCCCACGGGCGGTCGAGTGTCGCCGCAAGCCCCTCGGGGAGGACGCGCACGAGGTTGCCGGGGATCCCGCCGCCGGTGATGTGCGCGAGCGCGTGCACGTCGGCGCGGGCGCGCAGGGCGCGGATCTCCTCCAGGTAGAGGCGCGTCGGCGGGAGGATGAGCTCCGCGTCGAACTCGGCCTCGCCGATGAGCTTGCGCACGAGCGTGAAGCCGTTCGCGTGCAGGCCGGCGGAGCGGAAGCCGACGACGACGTCGCCCGCCTCGCAGGTGGAGCCGTCGATCAGGTCCTCGCGCTCGACGAAGCCGACGCAGGTGCCGGCGAAGTCGAGCTCCTTCTCGCGGTAGATGCCGGGGAGCTCCGCGGTCTCGCCGCCGATCAGCGCGCAGCCGGCGGCGCGGCACACCTCGGCCGCGCCTTCGACGAGCTCGGCGACGAGCTCGGTCTCGATCCGGTTCGCCGCGACGTAGTCGAGGAAGAAGAGCGGCTCGGCGCCGGTCGTCGCGACGTCGTTGATGCAGTGCGCCGCGAGGTCGGCGCCGCCCCAGCGCAGCTTGCCGGCGCGGCGCTGGAGGATGAGCTTCGTGCCGACCCCGTCCGTGGAGGCCGCGAGGATGCGGCGCTCATCGAGCGCGAAGAGCCCCGCGAAGCCCCCGAAGGAGCCAATCGCACCGGTCGTGTGCGTCGAGGCGACGGCGGCGGCGAGGCGGGTGACGACGTCCCCGGCGGTCTTGAGCGAGACCCCGGCTGCCTCGTAGGTCTTCTCGCTCACGAGGCAATCCTATCCGCGCTTCCGGGCGGGATCGCCGCGACGAAACGCCGCGTGTCGCGACGGCTCCGGAGCATCACGACCTCGCAGGAGCACGTGGCGAGCAGCTCGAGCACGCGGGGCCGGTGCACGCGGCGGAAGCGCGCGATCCAGCGCACGAACTCCCGGTTGAGCGAGAGCCCGTCGCGGCGGATGACGCTCCACAGGCAAGTCCATGTCGGCAGATCGAGGAAGACGACGGTGTCTGCCGCGCCCAGCCGCTCCGCGAGCACGCCGAGCTTCATCCCGTCGATCACCCAGCGACGCTCCTCGATCAGCGAACGGTGAGCGGCTTCCCACTCCGCCGGCGCCGACTCGACCCGGCGGCCGTTAGGAAGCGAGCGCCAGAACACGCCGTCGATGTGCACGACGGGCAGTCCTAGGCGTGCGCCAATCGCATTCGCGACCGAAGTCTTGCCGGCGCCGCCGCAGCCGATCACCGCAATGCGCTCCACCTGGCGGATCGTACGGCCCACTCTAGGATGCGGCGATGGCGATCTGGCACGTCAGCGAGGACGCGTCGATCGAGCGGTTCGAGCCGCGGGCGAATCCGGAGCACGACAGCGCGGAGCCGCTCGTCTGGGCCATCGACTCCGCGCATGTCGCGGCGTACTGGTTCCCGCGCGAGTGCCC
>JAWVDX010000398.1:0-3034 GCA_033857015.1 Gaiellaceae bacterium | reverse complement strand
GCGACTGCCGCCGACGCGCGATTCTCCGGCAGCAGGCGCGCAAGCAGGCGTTCCAGGCCGACGCGCCCGAAGGCCTCGTCCCGCAATGCGAGCGCCGCCTCGGTCGCGTAGCCGCGTCCCCAGAGCTCCGGTTCGACCCACCAGCCGATCTCGATCGCGTCAGGGTCGATGCCGTCGAGGTCGCCGAGCGTCCCGCCGCCGATCGGCTGCAACGCGAACACGCCGACCCACTGGCCATCCTTCCGCGTGGACGCTGCGCGCCAGCCGAAGCCGTGCTCCTCCCAGTGGTGCAGCTTCCGGTCGAACGTCTCGTTGAAGCGCTCCGGCGACCAAAGCGCGCCGTCGCCGATGAAGCGCATAACGCGCGGGTCGGAGCACATGCGGCCGAAGGGCGCGCGGTGCGCCTCGTCGAGGCGCTCCAAGTGCAAGCGCTCGGTCTCGATTACATCCATGACCCGGCACGCTAGCGTTGCCGCATGCTGCTCGCCCACGCCGTCACCACGCGCTTCAGCTTCGAGCCGTTGCAGCTCGTCCCGCTCGCGCTCGTGACCGCGCTGTACGCGACCCGGGTGCGGCGCCTGCGCGCTCGCGGGATCGTCACGCCGACCTGGCGGATCGTCCTCTTCGCGACCGGCTTCGTCCTGATGCTCGTCGCCCTCGTCTCACCGCTCGCCACCTGGGGCGAGGACGAGCTCTTCTCGATGCACATGGCGCAGCACGTCATCCTCGGCGACCTGGCGCCGCTCTGCTTCCTGGCGGGGCTCACCGGCCCGATCCTCCGCCCGGTGCTGGCGCTGAAGACCGTGGAGCGGCTGCGCGTGCTCGCCCACCCCTTCATCGCGCTGCCGCTCTGGGCGCTCGGCCTCTACGCGTGGCACCTCCCCTTTCTCTACGGCGCCGCGATCCACCACGAGTCGGTGCACGCGCTCGAGCACGCCTCCTTCTTCCTCGGCGGGACGCTCATGTGGGCGCCCGTCGTCGAGCTGCTCCCGGGGCCAGCCTGGTTCGGGACGGGTGCCAAGCTGGCCTACATCGTGGTGGTGCGGCTCGTCGAGACCGTGCTCGCGAACATCTTCTTCTGGTCGGGCACCGTCTTCTACGGCCAGTACGTGCACGCGTGGCGCCCGTGGGGGCTCTCGCCGCTCCACGACCAGGGCCTCGCCGGGGCGATCATGATGATCGAGGGCTCGCTCGTGACCCTGGGCGCCCTCGCGTGGCTCTTCATGCGCCTCGCCGCGGAGGGAGAGTTGCGCCAGCGTCTGCTCGAGGAGGGCCTCGATCCGCGCGCCGTCAATCGTGCCGTTCGTTACGGACGTGGGCAGGAGCTGGCCCCTCCGCGCTGAATCCGGCTCGGATGCGCGGTGCGGGCATCCACCACATCGACCTGGTCGTCTCCTCGATCGATCGCAGCCTCCCGTTCTACCGCGAGCTGCTCGGCCCGCTCGGCTGGCACGGCATCTCCGAGGTGGAAGGCGAGCAGGGCGAGACGATCTGGTACCTCTGGGGCCCGGTGGTCTCGATCGGGCTGCGCGAGGCACGCACGCAGCGCGACGCGCCCTTCGACCGCTACGAGGTCGGCCTCCACCACCTCGCGATCGAGGTCGAGTCGCGGGCCGCGGTCAACGAGCGCGCGCTCTGGCTCGCGAACCGGGCCGCAACGATCGAGAGCGGCCCCGAGGAGTACTCGTACATGCCCGGCTACTACGCCGTCTTCTTCTACGACCCGGATGGAATCAAGCTCGAGATCGTCCACATTCCCGAGCAAGCAGCCTGAAAGGAGCCCAGCGATGGAAGGAACCACCCCACCGAACAGGCCCATGGTCGGCAACACGCTCGCGACCGGCCGACTCCCGAATCCGGGGAACGCGGAGTTCGTGCTCTACGTGCTCGCCTTGATCGTCGCGTTCCTCGTCACGTGGATCGCCGACACCCTGAGCGTGAACGACTGGTTCACGTTCTTCCTCTGGACGACGATCGCCTACATCCTCAGCCGCGGAGTCGCCAAGGCGAGCCGCGTCTTCGAGCAGTAGCGCTTTGACTCGAGCCGGCGGGTGCTACGCGCTCGCCGGCTCGAAGCGCAGCTTCTCGACCCGGGCGCCCTCGGGGATGGCGGTCGGGTACTCGCCGGTGAGGCAGGCGCGGCAGAACTCCGTCGCCGGGCGCTTCGTCGCGCCCTGGAGCCCGTCGAGCGAGAGGTAGGCGAGGGAGGAGGCGCCGATCTCCTGGCGCACCTCCTCGACGGTCCGGTCGGCGGCGACGAGCTGATCCTGGTCGCCGAAGTCGATCCCGTAGAAGCAGGGCGAGACGACCGGCGGCGAGGAGACACGCACGTGCACCTCGGCGGCGCCCGCGTCTTTCAGCATCTGGACGATCTGGCGCATCGTCGAGCCGCGCACGATCGAGTCGTCGACGATCACGAGGCGCTTGCCGGTCACGTCGGTCAGCGGGTTGAACTTGATCCGGATCCCCTGCTCGCGCATGCCCTGCTCCGGCTGGATGAAGGTCCGGCCGACGTAGCGGTTCTTGATCAGGCCCTCGCCGAAGGGGATGCCGCTGGCCCGGGCGAAGCCGATCGCCGCGGGCGTGCCGGAGTCGGGGAGCGGCATGACGAGATCCGCCTCGACCGGCGCCTCGGCAGCGAGGCGCTCGCCCATGCGCACGCGCGAGCCGTAGATCTCGACGCCGTCGAGGCGGGAGTCCGGGCGGGCCAGGTAGAAGAACTCGAAGATGCAGTGCGCGCCACCGGGCGGCGCGACGACGCCCTGGCTCGAATGGACGCCGTCCTCGTCGATCACGAGCACCTCGCCCGGCGCGACCTCGCGCTCGAAGCTGGCGCCGACGATGTCGAGCGCGCAGCTCTCCGAGGCGACGACCCACTCCTCGTCGAGGCGGCCGAGCGCGAGCGGGCGGAACCCGTGCTTGTCGCGGAAGGCGACGAGCTTCCCCTCGGTCAGCATCACGCAGGAGTAGGCGCCCTCGAGCTTCGCCATCGTGTTCGCGACCGCCTGCTCGAGCGGGGCCTCGTCGTTCGCGA
>JAWVDX010000397.1:0-4684 GCA_033857015.1 Gaiellaceae bacterium | reverse complement strand
CGACCTCTTCGCCGGGGACTTCGAGAAGCTGCTCGTCGACCACGACCTGACGCACAAGCGGATCGTCGGCTACCTCAAGAAGACGTCCCCGCACATGGTCGATCGCGTCGTCCGCTACAAGGAGAAGGTTCCGCTCTTCGAGGAGCACGGCGTCGACCAGGAGATCCGCTCCACGCTCTCGCGCCGGGTCGATCTCCCCTCCGGCGGCTACCTCGTCTTCGACTACGCCGAGGCGTTCACCGTCATCGACGTGAACACCGGCCGCTTCGTCGGCTCGCGCTCGAAGAACTCCTCCGCCCGGCTCGAGGACACGATCACGAAGAACAACCTCGAGGCGGTCAAGGAGGTCGTCCGCCAGCTGCGGATGCGCGACATCGGCGGGATCATCGTCATCGACTTCATCGACATGGCGAACCCGAAGAACCGCGCCGCGGTCGAGGATGCGCTGCGCCAGGAGCTGGAGCGCGACCGCACGAAGACCTACGTCGTCGAGATCTCCCCGCTCGGCCTCGTCGAGATGACCCGCCAGAACGTCACGGACGGGCCGCGCGAGATCCTCACCAAGAAGTGCCCCACCTGCGCGGGCGACGGCATCGTGTTCTCCGAGGCCTCGGCCGCGGTGGAGATGGAGCGCAAGCTCCGCGCGCATGCCGCCGCCTCCAAGGCGAAGGCGTTCAAGGTGGAGCTCAACGCGCGAGTCGCGAGCACGCTGATCGGTCCCGGGGCACAGCGCCTCGTCGAGATCGAGACGCGCGCCAAGAAGCGCTTCTTCATCGAACCGCGCGACCACGTGCTGCTCGACTTCCTGAACGTCACGGAGGAGGGCACCGTCGAGGCGCTCACCCCCGAGGCGCCGATCGCCGAGGGTGCGACGACGCAGCTGAAGCTGGTGGAGCTCGCGCTCCACGACAGCCTCGCCGCAGTCGGGAAGGTCGACGGCCTCGACGTGTGCGTCGCCAACGCGGCGGCGCTCGTCGGCAAGACGGTGAAGGTCAAGGTCGAGCGTGTCCTCCCGGGGCTGGCGTATGCCTCCCTGGTGGAGCGCGCGAAGGCCGGCGACGAGCCGCTCACAGCCGAGTCGCTCGCCGAGAAGCCCACGCGGGCGCCGGCCAAGAAGAAGGCGACCGACGAGGCCGTCGCGGATGTCGACGGCGAGCTGGTGGACGAGGCCGTCGCCGAGGATCTCGTCGAGCTCGACGAGGAGGACGTGCTCGAGGACGACGACGTGCTCGATGGCGAGGAGCCGGACGAGGACGACGAGCCCGACGAGGACGAGGACACCGCGGTCGTCGGCGAAGACGGCGTCGCGACCACTCCGAAGAAGCGCACCCGCCGGGGCTCCCGTGGCGGACGGCGCCGCCGCAAGCCGGCTGGCGCCGCCGGGGCGGCCGCGGCCACGACCGACAGCGGCGAGAGCGTCACGGAGGACGGTGCGGAGGACGAGACTGCCTCCGACCAGACCGTCTCGCTCGACGAGCAGTACGCGGACGCCGAGGCGCCCGCCGTCGAACGCGCGCCGCGCCCGCCGCGACCGCCCCGCGAGGCGGGGCCGCGCATCCACGTCCCGGACGAGACGCTTGGCCGCGAGGACGACGACGAGGAGGACGGCCCGCCCGTGTCCGCGAACGGCGAGCCGCCCTCCGACGGCGAGGCGCCGCCGCGCAAGCGGACGCGCCGCGGATCTCGCGGCGGCAAGCGCCGCCGCAAGCCCGCCGGAGCGACCGCCGAGGCCGGCGTCGAGACGGCGATCGCGGAGGCCATCGTCGAGCCCACAACCAGCGACGAGCACTAAAGGAATGCGCTACACTGCCGCCTCCGCGGGCAGGTCCCGCGTTCTTTTCGCGCTATGAGCACCTTCGCCGTCATCTCCCTTGCTGGCAAGCAGCACGTCGTCCGTGCAGGACAGCGTCTGCTCGTCGATCGTCTCCCGTACGACGAGGGGAAGACCTTCGAGCCGACCGTGCTCGTCGGGGGCGAGGGCGACAAGATCGACGCCAAGCTGACGGTCACCGCGCTGGTCGTCGGGCACACGCTCGGCGAGAAGATCCGGATCGGCAAGTACAAGAAGCGCACCGGTTACAAGCGCCACAACGGCTACCGGAGCCATCTCTCGCAGATCGAGATCCAGTCGGTCGGCGCGAAGAAGGCCGCGGCGAAGAAGGCAGAGCCGGCCGTTGCGAAGGCGGAGGCGACGACGGTCGAGAAGCCGAAGGCCGCGCCGAAGCCGAAGGCAGCCTCAACCGCAGCGCCGAAGCCGAAGGCGCCGGCGAAGCCGAAGGCCGAGACCGCCGCCAAGCCGAAGGCAGCCGCGAAGCCGGCCGCTGTGAAGAAGGCGCCCGCGAAGAAGCCAGCCGCGAAGAAGACCGAGGAGGAGAGCTAGATGGCACATAAAAAAGGACTTGGCTCCTCCCGCAACGGGCGCGACTCCCAGGCGAAGCGCCTCGGCGTGAAGATCTTCGCCGGCCAGACGGTCAAGGCCGGAATGATCCTCGTCCGCCAGCGCGGCACGAAGTTCCGCCCCGGCCCCGGGACGGGTATCGGGCGCGACGACACCATCTTCGCCATGCGCGAAGGCACGGTCGCGTTCACGCGCAGCGGCGAGAAGCGCTTCATCGCCGTCGCAGAGACCGAGTAGCGGCGCCCCGCGCCGCCGCCCGTATCCTCTTCCCCGATGTTCCACGACCGCGTCCAGCTGCGCGTCGAGGCCGGCAAGGGCGGTGACGGCGGCCTCTCCTTCCGCCGCGAGAAGTTCGTCCCCAAGGGCGGGCCCGACGGCGGCGACGGCGGACGCGGCGGCGACGTCGTGCTGATCGTCGACCCGGATCTGCGCGATCTCTCCTCGTTCCGCGCCCACCAGGTGCTGAAGGCCGGGCGCGGCGAGAACGGGAAGGGCGCGCTGAAGCACGGCTCCGACGGCGCGACGCTCGAGCTGCGCGTCCCGGTCGGGACGCAGGTGCTGGACCTGGAGGAGCGCGTCCTCGCCGACCTCGCGCACGCGGATGCGCGGACCGTGATCGCCGCAGGCGGCGCAGGCGGACGCGGCAACAAACGCTTCGCCACGCCCACGCGCCAGACGCCGCGCTTCTCCGAGGTGGGTCTCCCCGGCGACCAGCTCGACCTCGACCTGCGCCTCAAGCTGATGGCAGACGCGGCGCTCGCCGGCCTGCCGAACGCAGGCAAGTCCTCGCTGCTGCGCCAGCTCTCGAACGCGCGCCCCAAGGTGGCCGACTACCCGTTTACGACCCTCCAGCCGGTGCTCGGCACGGTCGAGTCGTCGGACGGCCGCCAGCTGACCGTCGCCGACGTCCCGGGGCTGATCGAGGGGGCAAGCGAGGGCATCGGTCTCGGCCACGAGTTCCTCGCGCACCTCGAGCGGGCCCGCGTCCTGCTCCATGTCATCGACGCCTCCGAGGGAGACGCGGCCGAGCGCTTCGCCACGATCGACGCCGAGCTCGCCGCGTACGGCGCCGGCCTCGACGAGCGGCCGCAGGCGATCGTGCTGAACAAGCTGGATCTGCTGGCCGAGCCGCCGACCCTCGAGCTGGACGACCCGCGGATCGTCGCGACCTTCGCGGTCTCCTGCGCCACCGGCGCCGGGATCGCCGAGCTGAAGAACGCGCTCTTCCAGCTCTGCCCGCCCGCTCCGGCAGTGTCGACAAGTGACGCCGACGGGCTCGTGGAGGAGCTCCTCTACCAGCCGCGCTCGCACCGCCGCCCTTACCGGATCTACCGCACCGACCGCGGCTTCCGCATCACCGGCACGCCGCCGACCGGGGAGGAGCTCGTCGAGGCGCTCCGCCAGGCCGGTGCGCGCAAGGGGCACGAGATCGAGGTCGGCGACGAGGAGCTCGTGTTCGAGTGACGACCGCCATCTTCGGCGGCGCGTTCGACCCGCCCCACATCGGTCATGTCGCCTTGCTCCAGGGCGCGACCGCGCGCTTCGGGCTCGACCGGATCCTCGTCGTCCCGACCGGCCACCCGCCGCACAAGGCGGCGCACAGCCCGCCCGAGGTCCGCTTCCGGCTCGCTCAGCTCGCGTTCCAGCGCTTGCCCGGCGTGGAGTTGTGGGACGTCGAGCTGGACGCGAAAGGCCCGTCCTACACGATCGACACGCTGAGGGCCGGGCTCGAGCGCTTCCCCGGAGAGGACATGATCGTCCTCGTCGGCGCCGACCAGCTGGCCCATTTCCTCGAGTGGCGCGATCCCGAGGCGATTCTCGAGCTCGCGCGGCTGGGCGTCGCAACCCGTCCCGGCTACCCGCGCGAGACGCTCGAGCCGGTGCTGAGCCGGATCAGCCGGCCCGAGCGCGTGGAGCTCTTCCGGATCCCGTCGTACGCGCTCAGCTCCAGCGCGCTCCGTGGTCGACTTGCCCGCGGCGAGGCGGTCGACGGCGTCGTGCCGCGCCCAGTCGCGGCCGAAATCGATCGACTCGCCCTTTACCGGTAGCCGTCCGGAGGTCGTGGCTACACTAAAACTCCAGCATCGCAAGAGGACACGAAATCAGCCTGAGCTCAATCGACCAAGCCCGCCAGATCGCCGCTCTCGCGCAGGAGAAGCTGGCGCGCGACGTCGTCGTCCTCGATCTGCGGCCGGTCTCCGCCTTCACCGACTTCTTCGTCATCGCCACCGGCGGGAACGCCCGCCAGACCAAGGCGATCTACGACGAGGTCTACGCCGGGATGAA
>JAWVDX010000396.1:0-3733 GCA_033857015.1 Gaiellaceae bacterium | reverse complement strand
CCGCAGACCTCGCGCAGCGGTGGGATGTCCGAGCAGGCGACGGGTGTCGCGCAGGCGAGCGCCTCGAGCGGCGGCTGGCCGAAGCCCTCGTACAGGCTCGGGAAGACGACTGCTGCGGCGCGGCGGTAGAGCGAGACGAGCTCCGCCTCGGGGACGCGTCCCGCGATCTCGACGCCGTCCGGTGCCGGCTCGGCGTGACCCGTCCCGGTGAGGACGAGGCGCAGCTCGGGGTGCCGCTGGCGCAGCAGGCGGAACGCCTCGAGCAGGCGCGCATGGTTCTTGTGCGGCCACGGGTTCGCGGGGTAGAGGAGGAAGTCCTCGCGGGGCTCTGTTCCAGGTGAGAACCGGTCGTGGTCGACCGCGAGGTAGATGACCCGCACCTTGTCCGCGGGCAGGCCGAGGCGCTCGACGAGGGCCTCCTTCGCGTGCTCGCTGATCGTGATGACGAGCCGGCTGCGACGCACCGTCCAGCCGTAGACCCGTCTGCGGTAGGCGAGCTCCGCGCGCGAGAAGAACTCCGGGTGCGCCTCGTGCTGGACGTCGAGGACGGTGGTGACCGCGGGCGTCCGCTCGACCGGGGGGAGCATGACGCTGAGCGGGAAGTGCACCGCGTCCAGCGTCTCCAGCTCGAGCGCGCGCCGCAGCGGGCCGGGGCGCAGCGCCGCCGAGGCCATCGCTGCGATCCGCCCGGGCATGGCGCGCGAGGCGCGGTAGCGCTCGACGACCCTGGCGTCGAGCCCGCCGCCGGCGTCCGGCGCGATCGCCGGCAGGAAGACGCGGTAGTCCAGCGTCCCTTCGGCAGCGAGCGTCCGCGTGAGCGCGCGCGCGTAGGTCTCCGAGCCGCCACTGATCCCCGGAACGAGCGTGAGCAGGGAGATGCCGACGCGCATGTGGACGCGAGCCTAGCTAGCTGACGTCGCGGCGAGACAACAGCACCCAGGCGGCCGCCGTGAACAGCGCGACGTAGCCGAGCGCGACGGCCACTCCGGCCCAGAGGTGGAGGAGCGCCTCGCCTCCGTCGAGCGCGAACACTGCGATCAGCGCGCTCCCCGGCAGGTAGCTCGCCTGACCGGGGAAGAAGCCCCGCAGGACGTTCTCCCCGACGAGCAGCCACAGGATCGAGACGATCAGCGTGGCGGACTGGTTGCGGAAGGCCGTCCCGATCGCTGCGCCGAGCGCGCCTCCGAGCGCGCAGGCCCCGAGCAGCCCGCCGAGGATCGACCAGAACCTGCCGTCGAACAGGTGGATGGGGATGCCGCGCACCGCGAGCGCGAAGGCGGCGACCGCCAGCGCGAGCGCCTCGCCGGCGACGAGCAGGATCGCCCCGAAGATCGCGCCCGCGACGACCTTGGCGCCGACGACCAGCGCGCGTTGCGGCGTCGCGAGCAGCGTGGGTGTGATCGTCCCGTGCCGGAACTCGCCGGTCGAGATGATGATCCCGATCACGAGGGCGAACAGCGGCACGACGATCCCGGGGCCGAGCAGGCCTTGCTGGTTGTCGACCGAGTCGAGCGCGGAGGGCTTGACGAGCAGCCCGATGAGCAGGACGGAGAGGAAGATGCCGAACGCCAGAGCGGCCAGCAGCCAGAAGGTCGCCCGCGTCGTGCGGAGCTTCATTAGCTCGGCGTTGACGAGGCGGATCACGAGGGCGCGCTCCCGGCAGTGAGCTCGAGGAAGATCTGCTCCAGGTTCGCGCCCGCTCCGGCCAGCTCGTGGAGGACGAGCCCGGCGGCCGCCTCGCCGACCTGCTCCGTCGTGGCGCCGCTGATCACGAGCGCATCGCCGTCCGTGGTCGGCTCGAGCCCGGCGCCGCGCAGGCGCTGCTCGAGCTCGTCGCGCTGGGGGCTGCGCACCCGCACCTGCTGAGCGCTGCCGGCAAGCAGCTCGGCCATCGTCGACTTCGACACCAGCTTGCCCTTGTTGATGATCACGACGTCGTCGACCGTCTGGGACATCTCCGCGAGGACGTGGCTCGAGACGAGGATCGTCCGGCCCTCGGCGGCGAGCGCGCGCAGCAGGTCGCGCAGCCAGTGGATGCCCTCCGGATCGAGCCCGTTCGCCGGCTCGTCGAGGACGAGCACCTGCGGGTTGCCGAGCATCGCGCCTGCCAGCGAGAGGCGCTGCCGCATCCCGAGGGAGTAGGCACCTGCACGCTTCTTCGCGGCCGCGGTCAGCCCGACCTGGGCGAGCGCCGTGTCGGCGCGGCTCTGGTCGAT
The DNA here is from genome assembly GCA_033857015.1 of Gaiellaceae bacterium. GTDB lineage: Bacteria > Actinomycetota > Thermoleophilia > Gaiellales > Gaiellaceae > JAWVDX01. Next base: position 1,517 of record JAWVDX010000396.1, on the reverse strand, counting down.
CCCGCTCGCGAGCGCCAGCAGGCGCAGGTGGTCGCGCCCGCTCCGGCCCGGGTGGAAGCCCGAGGCCTCCAGCACCGCGCCGACGGTCGTGAAGGGCCGGTCGAGCTCGTGGTAGTGCTTGCCGTCGATCGTCGCGCTGCCGCCGCTGGGCCGCACGAGCCCGAGCAGCGCGCGCAGCGTCGTTGTCTTGCCGGCGCCGTTCGGCCCGAGAAAGCCGGTGATGCGGCCGGGCTCGACGCTGAAGGAGAGGTCGTCGACCGCGAGGGTGCTCCCGTAGCGCTTCGACAGGTTGGCGATCTCGATCACGGCGCGAGTATGACCTCCCGGCGGCCTCCTAACAGCTCCGTAACGCCCCGCACCTAGAATGGCGCGGTGCCCGAGGACGAGGGAATCGCTGTAACTCCAGGGACTTCGAAGCGGGACGACATCGACGTCGTCGCGCTCTTCGAGCAGATCCAGGCGGAGCTCCGTGGGGTCGCCGGAATCGAGGCGGATGCGGCTCCTTCGGCGACGCGCCGCGCCGAGCTCAGGCTGGCGGCGGAGCGCTGGTGGTCGGTGTCCGCGGAGCGTCCGATCCCGCGCCGCGGCGGGCCGCTCGGCGCGGCGATCGTCCTGGTAAAGAAGTTCCTCAAGCGGCTGATGCGCTGGTACGTCGACCCGCTCGCGCACGACCAGCGCTCCTTCAACGACGCGGCGCTCAAGCTCGTCGACGACATGTCCCGCGACCTCGACTGGACGCGCGAGCGGGCGCTCGTCGTGGGGGACGAGCTGATTGCGCTGCAGGAGCGCTACGAGGAGTCGCGCCGCCGCGAGCGCGAGCTCGAGGAGCGGCTGCTCCGGCTCGAGCGGCGTCCCGCCGGTGCGGGCGCCTCGACGGTCGCGGCGCAGCCGGCGCAGGCGAACGTCCCGGACTACTTCGCCTTCGAGTCGGTGATGCGCGGCTCCGTCGAGGAGATCCGCGAGCGCCAGCGCGTGTACGTGGACGACCTGCGCGACGCGGCACCGGTGCTGGACGTGGGCTGCGGGCGCGGCGAGCTGCTCGGGCTGCTGCGGGAGGCGGGGATCGAGGCGCGCGGCGTCGACGCGGATGCGGACATGGCCGCGTTCGCCCACGGCGAGGGGCTCGACGTGACGCAGGCGGACGGGCTCGCCTACCTGGAAGGGCTCGCGGACGGGAGCCTCGGCGCCGTCGTGGCCGCGCAACTCGTCGAGCACCTCCCGCCGGCGGTACTGGTGCGCTTCCTCCAGCTCGCCGCGCAGAAGCTGCGCCCGGGCGGGCTGCTGATCGCGGAGACGATCAACCCGCTCTCCCCGCTCGCGCTGCGCTCGTACTTCGCCGACCTGACGCACGCGCAGCCGCTCGTCCCCGAGACGCTGGCGCTCCTGGCGAAGCAGGCCGGGTTCGGCGACACGGACATCCGCTTCCTGAACCCGCCTGAGAAGCGCCTCAACGAGATCGACCTCCCCGCCGGCCCCGCCCGCGAGGCGCTGCTCGAGAACGTGCAGCGCCTGAACGA